>NZ_LWEZ01000444.1:0-1038 GCF_001634945.1 Alcanivorax sp. HI0044 | reverse complement strand
TTGCCGGTGCCGCGCCCGCCCATTCAGGTGGTTCACCTCGCCGTCCAACTACCGGTACGTGGCGTGTACCCGCTCCCGTATGCTCACCCCGACCCCCTGGAGAATGTGGCCGCCACCCTGCACAACCGTTGAGTGGTTTTGTGCTGAAAGCCCGCTCGCCCAGTTGCGGCTACCTGAGCACCCCGGTGCATAACCCCCAGGGCCAACAGATCGGCATGGCCTCCGGCGCCTTTGCCCGCAAGCTCCACGAACTGTTCCCGCGCATTCCGCTGGCCAACGAGGAAGACCTGGAAAAACCCGCCTTCCTGCAGGCTTTCCTGCTGCACGTGTATTGCTACCACCAGTGGCACCACAACGACCACCAGGGACAATGGCTCAATCACATGCAGGCGCAAACCGAACAACTGGACGAACCGCTACTCAGCGGCATGCGCCAGTATCTGGAAAAGCTCGGGCAGGCCATGCATTGAAACCAAGATGTCGGGTTACGGCTACGCCCTAACACGACCTACGAATAAGAATGCGAGGTTTTTGTAGGTCGGATTTACCCAAGGGCACAGAGAGCCTGTAAGCCGTAATCCGACACCACAACCGCATCGTTTCCAGGCACAAAAAACGCACGGCCCGAAGACCGTGCGTTTTCTTTTTACCCGTACCATCTTGTCAGGATGCCTTGCGCAGCACCTCTTCATTGAGGTACGTCACTTCATAGTCATCCAGCTCAAAGGCACTCAGCTTTTTCTTCAGCTCAGCCAGTGACCAGGGCCAGGCGGCAAAGTTGCGGCCGTTCTGGTCCAGGTAGTAGCTCTTGCAGCCACCGCTGTTGAACACCGTGCTTTTCAGGTGCTTCTGCACCTTGTCGTTGTGCTGCTTGAGCACATCCGGGCGAATGGTGACTTTACCAATGCCGTTGTTTTTCACTTTCTTCAGGCCATCGATGATGTAGTCCAGCTGCGCCTCGGCCAGGCCGATAAAGGAGTCATACACCAGAACGTTCGGGCCCAGTACCAGGAAGGCATTCGGCGTATTTTCCATGGT
>NZ_LWEZ01000443.1:0-722 GCF_001634945.1 Alcanivorax sp. HI0044 | reverse complement strand
GGCCTCAATGGCTTCATCCACCCAGAGACGCGCCTGCTCCAGTGGATCGTCATGGAGGGAGACCTGGGTCAGCCCTTCAGCGTGATATTCTTCGCGCACATCTTTCATGGTTTCCCCGGCTGGCTGTCATACTGAGCCGGCAGTATAACGCCCACACGCCAACAACCACGAACCAGGATCAAGAAGCAGGACAGTTAGCCATGCTCAACACCGCCGACGAAAATCGCCGCCGCCACGACCTGCACCCGAACCATCCGGTATGGCTGTTTGGATATGGCTCGCTGATCTACAAGGCCGACTTTCCCTACCTGGCACGACGACCGGCGTCGATCAGCGGCTGGGTCCGGCGCTTCTGGCAAGGTTATTCGCTTCGCTCACCCTTCGGGCCGCCCTAAAGTGCGTTACCTTCGCTGCGCTCGGTTCCCACGATCATCGCGGCACCCCGGATAAACCGGGGCGGGTGGTCACCTTGATTGAAGCCCCCGGCATGGTGTGTGCCGGCATGGCCTACCGCATCACGCCGGATGTGTTCGA
Organism: Alcanivorax sp. HI0044; assembly: GCF_001634945.1. NCBI lineage: Bacteria > Pseudomonadati > Pseudomonadota > Gammaproteobacteria > Oceanospirillales > Alcanivoracaceae > Alcanivorax > Alcanivorax sp. HI0044. Next base: position 188 of record NZ_LWEZ01000443.1, on the reverse strand, counting down.
GCATCTCGACCATCGGGAGAAGAATGGCTATCTGCGCTTTCGCACGCCACTGACCTTTGCCGACGGAGATCTGGCGGACGGTCTGGTCTATATTGCCACCGAGGACAATGCGGCCTTTCTTGGCCAGGCGGACGAGCAGGCCATTGCCGAGCATATTGCCCGCAGTGAAGGCCCCAGCGGCAGCAACC
>NZ_LWEZ01000442.1:0-921 GCF_001634945.1 Alcanivorax sp. HI0044 | reverse complement strand
ATGGCAACAACCACAACAGTTTTATTGACCCGCTGGCGTCGCGTTACGCGGTCATCGCCCGGGGTGCCAATGCCATGACCTACGGGGCCAGCACCCTGGGCGGGGCGATTAATTTCATCAGCCCCACGGCGCGCACCACCAACAATCAGGCTTACCTGAGTGCCGGCAGCCATGGCACCGTGCAGAACAGCGTCACCGGCGGGGTGGTGGCCGGCGACTTTGATGGCCTGGTCACCGTTGAGCAACGCAGCTACGACGGTTTCTGCGGTCATCAGGAGCAACAGCGTGGCGGCGTTTATGCCAATACGGGCTGGCAGATCAGTGACACGGTGAAAAATCGCTTCTATTTCACCTACGTGGACAATGATCAGGAATTGGCCGGCGCGCTCAGGCAGGACCAGTTCGATGATGACCCCTATCAGGCCAACCCGGATAACGTGACGGGCAACTTCCTCTATAACGTGGAGAAATGGCGCGCGGCCAACCGCACCGAGTGGGCCCTGAGTGATACCAGCCGCCTGGTGGTGGGCTTTTCCTTTGAGGACCAGTCGCTCTACCACCCCATTGTCCAGAACCCCTTCTTCAGCCTGTTGATCGATACCGATCAGACCACCTTCGGCACCACCGTGCGTTATGACAAACAGCTGGGTAACCATGACCTGTTGCTGGGGCTGAATTACGGACAAACCTGGGTAAAGGGTGGCAATTATCAGCACAGCGGTGGCATCCGTGGGGCGCTTTCCACCAAGGTGGATAACAAGGCCGATAACCTGGAAGTGTTCGCCATGGATCGCTGGCATTTTGCCGATCGCTGGACGCTGGTTTACGGAGCTCAGGCGGTTACTGGTACCCGCGAAGTGGATAATGTGACGGTATCGTCCGGTGCGGAACGTAACCCGAAAGATGACTATGAATCCATCA
>NZ_LWEZ01000441.1:0-805 GCF_001634945.1 Alcanivorax sp. HI0044 | reverse complement strand
CCCACAGTTACCGCTCGTTCTCGGCGGCCACAGCATGGGCTCTTTTATCGCGCTGGGCACAGCAGAGCAACACGGTGACGCCCTCTCCGGCCTGGTAATGTGCGCCAGCGATTATCATCCCGGTGCCTACTACCGGTTAATGTCCCTGCCCATCCTGTTCGAGCGCATGCGCCGGGGCAAACGCAACCCCAGCCCGCTGATACACAAGCTCACCTTTGGCACCTGGGCAACCCAGGTACCGGACCCGACCACCGATTTCGACTGGCTGAGCAGCAATGCCGAAGAAGTGAAACGTTATATCGATGATCCACTGTGCGGGTTCGATTGCAGTACGGAAACCTGGGTGCAACTGGTAACCGCCATGCGTCGCATACAGAGCATTTCAGGGCTGTCCGAACTGCCGGAAAACTTGCCCGTACTACTGCTGGGCGGTGAACAGGACCCCATGAGCGACAACGGCAAGGGCATGATGGCCCTGGAGAAAGTGTTGCATGCCATGGAGCAACCGCTGACCACGCACTTCTGGCCTGAAGGCCGGCATGAAATCCTCAACGACCACTGCCGTGACGAAGTGCACCAGGCGATCACCGAGTGGCTGGGAAGTCTCTGAAAAACCGGGTCACGTGCGACATAAAAAAACCGGGCAAAAAGCCCGGTTTTTTTTTTCAAACGCCTGGCGTTACTTGAACAGACTGTTCTTGATGTCCTTCAGCCCATCCAGGGTGCTATCCCAGGTTTTTTCCACGCTGTCTTTCACTTCTTCCCAGCGAGTATTGCTGTCGTTACGCACCTCATCCAGCTGCGC
>NZ_LWEZ01000440.1:0-940 GCF_001634945.1 Alcanivorax sp. HI0044 | reverse complement strand
GAGCGCGGAAGCGGTGATCCGTGACGGTTTTGACCGCGAGACGGTCTACCGGGTGGTGAAACTTACCGATCGTAATGAGTACAAACGCCGCCAGGCCGCTGTTGGCCCCCGCGTCAGCCGCCGCGCCTTCGGCAAGGACCGGCGGTATCCGATTACCAACGGTTGGCGGCCGGGAGACTAAAAGCAGCTACGAGCTCCTGGCTGCGAGCTGCAAGGAAGATCAAAATCAAAAAAGGGTGGCCCGAATCATGGTCGGTGCCACCCTTTTTTAGCTAGAAGCTAGAAGCTAGAAGCTAGAAGCTAGAAGCTAGAAGCTCACAGAAGGTCAAACGTCAGCAGGCTCAACAGCCCTTCATCCTCATCCGGCCACCAGGCCAGGTCCACCTGTTTGTCGTCATCCAGGAAGCTGCTTTCCGGCCAGTTCAGGGCCAGTACGGCGCGGCTTTTTTCTGCCTGTTCAGGAAGCTCCAGCCGTTGATAACCCTTGACCATAATGGCCAGGCCTTCTTCCACAGCGGGGGTCTGCTGGTAGTGTTTGACCACATACTGCGCCCGGTTCACGGAAGCAACAATGGCGCCACGGCGAGCGTAGTAACGGGCCACGTGCAGCTCCTGACGGGCCAGCTGGTTGCGGATGTGGACCATGCGAGCGCGGGCGTCGGGGGCGTACTCGCTGTCCGGGAAGCGGGCAACCAGCCGCTCGAAGTCGCGGAAGGAGTCTTTCGCGGCGTCCATATCCTTGCTGGAGCGGTCGGACGTGACCATGTTGTCAAACAGGCCTTTCTCCATGTTGAAGTTAGCCAGCCCGCGCATGTAGAGGGCATAGTCCATGCGTGGATGCGCGGGATAGTTGCGCATGAAGCGTTGCGCCGCTACCACGGTGGCCGGGTAATCCACGGACTTGTACTGGGCGTAGATCAGGTCCAGCGCAGACTGTTCG
>NZ_LWEZ01000439.1:0-816 GCF_001634945.1 Alcanivorax sp. HI0044 | reverse complement strand
GGACGCTCGGCCAGCTTCTGATGGCTTGAAACAGGTAATTGAAGGCGAACTGGTTCTGTCTGCACCATAGCAGGCCTAACAACCATATCGCGAGCTCACAGGTATAACGTATGCGATTTATTTTAATTCTGGCAGCACTATCGATGGGTTTGGCCGGTTGCAATGGCGGCGAAGATTTCTCTGATGCAACTATTCCAGGTTGCCCGGCCGGTGCTGGTTGTCAGCCTAATACCCGTGGTGAGGTGCTGGTCGAGCTGGTTGGGCCGCGGGTGCATAACCTTGGGTATAGCTGTACGGGGAGCAATGTCGTCTATTTCACCAATCAAGATGAAGAGCAATCCGTCAGCAGTACTGGTGCGCAAGTGACTATTCCTGCTTTTAACGCTTTATGTCCTGCCGGCACCAGTGGAGTAGAGTTTTTGGTCGGCGATGCGTTATTTGAAGGCCACTATATTTCTTTGGGTGAGCTTGTGTTCCCTGCCGACGCCTTGGCGGAAAGTTATACAGTGACGGTTTCTGATTTGGTGATTTCACCTAGAAGGGAAGCAGCCACGGTGTCAGCGCAGGTGAGAAATGTGGCTGCGTTCATTCAAGGGCTGGATACAGATTCCGCCAATGAGGCTTTTGTAAATATTCCGAATGAGGCCCATGACGTGGCTGAAGCTTTAGTGGAGCAGGCGGTTGGCGACAGCAACGTGTCGACTGATACAGCGCTTCAGGAAACCTTTGAGCTGGAAGATTATAATGATTTTCTGGCAGCTTGGGGGAATGGTGCTGAGGGTAACGGTTATTTCGCAGAGGTGAATGACGCGGTAG
>NZ_LWEZ01000438.1:0-1068 GCF_001634945.1 Alcanivorax sp. HI0044 | reverse complement strand
TTGGCCGGGGGAGCGCACCAGCAGCTGCTGGCCATTGCGTTCGATATAGCCAGCGCCACGGTTGGCGTTGTTGGCCCTCAGTGCCGCCACCAAGTCCTCGAGGCTGACGCCGAGCTCCAACAATTTTTTCGGGGAGGGCGTGACGTGATACTGCTTGTCGTAGCCGCCGATGGAATTGATTTCGATCACCCCGGGCACCTGGGCCAGTTGAGGTTTGATGATCCAGTCCTGCACTTCCCGCAGGGCAGTGGCATCCCAGGGCTCACCATTTTCCCGGGTGGCGCCGGGCGCCGCATCCACGGTGTACATGAAAATCTCGCCCAACCCGGTGGCGATGGGGCCCATCTCCGGCTCCAGCCCAGGCGGAAGGACGCTTTTGATGGCGCCAAGGCGCTCGTTGATCAAGTTGCGGGCGAAATAGATGTCCGTGCCTTCTTCGAACACCACGGTCACCTGGGACAGGCCGTAACGGGACAGGGATCGGGTGTAGGACAGGCTGGGCAGGCCGTACAGCGCCGTCTCCACCGGGAACGTGATGCGCTGCTCTGTCTCCAGGGGTGAATAACCGGGTGCCTCGGTGTTGATCTGCACCTGGACATTGGTGATATCAGGTACCGCGTCGATGGGCAGGCGCTGGAAACTCCAGACACCGACACCGATCAGCACCAGAATCAGCGAAAGCATGAGATAGCGCCGTTCTACAGAGAGGCGCACGATAGCGTCGATCATAGTGGCCTCCTGTTAATCGTCGTCTGACACGCTGGATTTTTCGATATCCGCCTTGATGAGATAGCTGTTCTCCACCACGTAGCGTTCGCCGGGCTTCAGGCCAGAAAGTATTTCGGTGAACTGGCCATCCGTGCGGCCCAACTCGACAGGCCGGGGCTCAAAGCTATTGCCTTCTTGCACAAACACGACCTGGGATTCGTCGAGCAACTGCAGGGCCCGATTTTCTATCACCAGCGGCACTTCGATACGCTCTACCACGATGCTCGCCGAAACCAGCCGGCCCGGTGAAAGCAGCTCCTCTGCGTTGGCAATTTCTGCCCGGGCAATGACGTAGGGCGA
>NZ_LWEZ01000437.1:0-691 GCF_001634945.1 Alcanivorax sp. HI0044 | reverse complement strand
GCACAACGGCCTGATAGCGTTTTTGCACCGTGCGAAGCTGGAATAGCCGGCTCAGTCTGCTTTGCGCCTGGGCGGTGAGAGCAAACACCATGATCCCCGAGGTATCTAGGTCCAAACGATGTACCAGGCGAATGTCTGCATACTGGGCCTGCAAGCGGCGGACCGCGCAATCCTTGTTCTCCGGCGCACGGCCAGGAACGCTTAACAGGTATGCGGGTTTGTTGATCAGCAGAATGTGGGCATCCCGATACACCGTCCCCACGCGCTCGTGGCACAGGGGGACAATGTAGTAGGACGCATTGTCAGCCCCAGAGGATGTGGAAGACATCGCTGTACTGTTCGGCAAAGTGGACGGTGAGTCCCTGTTTCAAGTAGTCGGGCAGTTCATCAAAATCCCGACGGCAGGCCTCCGGAAGAATCACTTCCTTGATCCCCACGCGGCGTGCCGCAATGACTTTTTCGCGGATGCCGCCAACCGCCAATATTTGACCGGTGAGGGTCAGCTCCCCGGTCATGGCAACCTTGCGCGGTACCCGTTTTTTCATCAGCAACGAGAGCAGGGCGGTGGCCATGGTGACGCCGGCACTGGGCCCATCTTTGGGCGTAGCCCCTTCAGGTACATGCAGGTGCAGGAAGGCCTCATCGAGCTGCGCCGGATCCAGGGAAAACTGCGCCAGATTACTCGCCACGT
>NZ_LWEZ01000436.1:0-789 GCF_001634945.1 Alcanivorax sp. HI0044 | reverse complement strand
CAGCTGCCTGCCGTTGGTCGCATTCGCGGCTGGCGGTGGCCACAACGAGTACGTGGTTAAAGCGCCGGTAAACCTGCAAGACAAGGTCAGCCTGCAAAACGGTGCCAAGCTGTTCGTCAACTACTGCCTGGGTTGCCATACCCTGCAGTACCAGCGCTACAGCCGCATGGCGGAAGATCTGGACATGCCGGAAGAGCTGGTGATGGAGAACCTGAACTTCGTCAGTGACAAGTTCGGTGACCAGATGCATAACGCCATGGACCAGGACGACGCGAAGAAGTGGTTTGGTAATGCACCGCCGGATCTCACCATGGTGACCCGGTACCGTTCTTCCGACTGGGTGTATTCGTACCTGATCAACTTCTACGAAGATGAGTCCCGTCCGTTCGGTTACAACAACCATGTGTTCCCGAGCGTGGGTATGCCCCACGTGATGGCGGGTCTGGAAGAAGAGTTGGGCGAAGACGAGTTCAAGCAGGCCATGGGCGATATCACTAACTTCCTGACCTACACTGCGGAGCCGGTTCGCCCGCAGCGTGAACGTCTGGGTGTTTATGTGCTGGTCTTCCTGGGCATCCTGTTGATCCCGGCTTACCTGCTCAAAAAGGAATACTGGAAAGACGTACACTGATACTTCAGTGTAGGATTCCAGCGTTGAACAGGGTATCCGCGTAAGCGGTTACCCTGTTTCTGTTATAGATCACTAGTGTGGAGATGACTCGACAATGGGTGTGGTGACCAAGCGTTCTTCAATGACTTTCTTTTCTTCCCCGGAAGATCATTACAGCC
>NZ_LWEZ01000435.1:0-31113 GCF_001634945.1 Alcanivorax sp. HI0044 | reverse complement strand
GCCAATAGGGTGCCATAAGGAGAGTGTACCATCGCCATTAGCGAGAACCGCACACCGCAGGTGCTGATTGTCGGTGCGGGCCCCACCGGGCTGGCACTGGGTATCGGCTTGCGCCGCCACGGTATCCACTGTTGCATCATCGATCGTCTTGCGGCGCCATCGCCGTATTCCCGAGCGCTGGGCCTGCATGCCCGTTCGCTGGAAATCTTTGAGGCGCTGGATGTGCTGGCGCCGATCCGCAAGGCGTCGCGGCGCCTCAAGGCTGTATCGGTATACGGGGATAAAGGGTTTCTCTTCGAACTGGACCTCACTGCTCTGAAAGCGCCGTACCCGTGGGTGCTCAGTTGTCCGCAATCCGAGGTGGAGGCGGTGTTGATCGACCGATATCGGATGCTGGGCGGCGAGTTGATTCGCAGTGCCGAGCTGCTGGATTTCCGTCAGGACGGCAGCGGCGTGCAAGCGCGTATTCGCCAGGGGGCGGAGGTGCAGACATTCAATGCCGAGCTGCTGGTGGGAGCCGATGGCGTGGGTTCCACGGTGCGTGAGCAGCTTGGCATCGGTTTCAAGGGCGTGGATTACAGCGAGCATTTCCTGCTGGCGGATGTGCCCTGGGATGCGCCCTGGAGCAACGACCGTTCCCATGGTTTCCTGCGGGAAGAAGGGCTGTTGCTGGCCTTGCCTCTGCCGCAGGGCTGGCGGCTGATTATGGCCAGCCGTGAGACGCCGGAAACACCCTTAAGTCTGGCGCCTTTTAGCGAACGGCTAACGTCGATTCTTGGGGACGTGCCTGATTTGGGTGAACCCCGTTGGCTGAGCCAGTTCTCCGTACAACGTCGGCTGGCTCAGCATTACCGGCGTAACCGGGTTTTCCTGGCCGGCGACGCGGCCCATGTGCAAAGTCCACTGGGCGCCCAGGGCATGAATACCGGCCTCGCGGATGCGTTCAACCTGAGCTGGAAGTTGGCGTTTTACCTCAAGGGGTTTGGGCAGGGCGCCTTGCTGGATAGCTATGAGCAGGAACGGCGCCCGGTGGCGGAGAAAATGCTTTACGGGGTGGATATGCTGTCACGGGCGTCATTGGTGAAACTGCCGATGTTGCGGCGCAGCCGGGATTCCCTGCTGAAGCTGGCGGGCAGCCGCCGCAATATTTCCAGTCGACTGCTGCGTACGGCCAGCCAGCTGGATGTGCATTATCGCAATTCGCCGCTGGTCACCTGTGGGCCGGAGGCCGACGTGGGCTGGCGGCATCAGGGGCCGCTGCCGGGCGATCGGCTGCCGGATGCGGCGCTGAAATCCGTGCGCACCGGGCATCTGCATCAGTTGCACGGTTTGTTGCGCAAACCGGTACATCATTTGTTGCTGCAGCTGAGCGAATCCCCCGAGCATAACGAGCGGCTGGTGATGTATGCCTTGAGTGATCGTTTGGGGCAGGAATACCGTGAGCGCGTGCACCTGACCGTGATTGCGGCGCGGGCCACCGCAGATGAAGATGTGCCCCGTGAAGGTACCACCCGTATCTGGCGTGACCATGAAGGGGAGTTTGCCAGCGCATTCGGCGATCAGGGCCGGCTCTGGTTGATGCGCCCGGATGGGCATCTGGCTTACCGGGCGCCGGTGAGCAATGCGGATGACTTGCTGTCGTATCTGGAGCGAGTGCTTGGGAAAAGAGAGGGGTGATGGGAGGGCTGTGCGACATGTTGTCGGGTTACGCCTTTCAGGCTAATTCGACCTACGAAACCCTTTCCAGGTAGGTCGAATTAGGCGTAGCCGTAATCCGACACGAACCCGACATCACGTTTGATAAACGCAATCTACGCCACCCTTCGCCAGCGTTGAATCACAAAATGTCCGTTCATGGGCTGGCCGGCCAGGGCGCCAATGCCGGCTTTCGCATCCGGCCGTGCCCGCCAGTGATGGGGGGTCATGGCCAGCAGGTTACGGNGCTCTTCTTCTGAGTCCGGAACCCATTGGCAATGCAGGGTCTCGCTGGAGATCAGCTCGAAGCGATCATCCAGAAACTTGCCCGCATCAAAACTGCTTTGCCGCACATCGTCGTACAGGGCTTCGCGCAACGGCAGCAGGTGCGTTTCCCCGGTACCGACAACAATCAACTCCCCACCGGGTTGCAGCACCCGGGCGATATCGTCCACGAACAGGCGGGTGAACAACACAAATACGGTTTGCTGGCTGGCATCAAACAGCGGTAGCCGGGCGCCGCTGGCCACCAACCAGGTGATGCGCTTGTTACGCTTGGCAGCTGCATCCACCGCGAACTTGGAAATATCCACGCCCACACCATTCACGCCGCCCAACCGCTGGGCAAACTGCTCGGTGTACCAGCCTTCGCCACAGCCGATATCCAGCCAGGCGGGTTCTTCATCCGGCAGGTGGGCGAGCAGGGCATCTGCCAATGGTTGATAACGGCCCAGTTCAAGAAAAGCCGTGCGCGCCTGCACCATGGCCTTGTCGTCCCCCGGTGATCGGGAGCGGCGCTGCTGCGCCAACAACAGATTGGTGTAACCTCGCTTGGCACGATCGAACTGGTGGCCGTTATCGCAGTGCCAGCTATTGCCGGCAAGGCGCAGGACCTGTTCGCAACTGGGGCATTTGAGTGTGGGCATGGCAAACCGTGTTCCGGGGCGTGATGCCGGCAGTGAACCACAGGATGCCGGGAAAAGGTAGGGCAGAAGGCAGGGCGACAGCATCATGCAGAGCAATGGAAGAAGAGGGCGAGGGCAGCCGCCCTCGTATTATGGCGAAGCCGATATTTGTATTTCTGCACGTTGCAGCTTGGCTTCTGCGGTCAGGTTGCGCAGGTCACTTAAATACGCCTGATAGCTTTTATTCACAGATCACTCAGTGGGTGACCAATGATGGCGCACTGATTGCCAAATACTGCCCGTAGGCAAGTAACGCAAGCTGAGTTTCAGGCCCCGGTAATCCGGGGCTTTTTTGTTTAAGCGGGCATCCGAGAGAAACGAGGTGCCGACTCGTTGTTACTTCCTGCTGCTGAATGGCGGGGATCGATCAGGGGTGATGCAGGCACGATAATTGTGCTCTCGACAAACTGCGGGGTAATCAGAAATCATGGGTACCCGTTGTTTGCTGGATCTGGAGTGTACTGTGACGAAGTCTGTACCGTTTTCCCTGCTGGAACTCGCCTCGGTCCGCGAAGGAGATACCGTGGGTGAGACGCTGGCCAACAGCGTTGCCTATGCCCGCCATGCGGAAGCGCTGGGGTTTCAGCGGTTCTGGCTGGCGGAGCACCACAATATGCAGGGGATCAGCAGCGCCGCGACGTCGGTGTTGATCGGGCATATTGCCGGGGCGACCGAATCCATTCGGGTGGGGTCCGGGGGGGTGATGTTGCCGAATCACCCCCCGCTGGTGATTGCCGAGCAGTTCGGGACTCTTGAGAGTCTCTATCCTGATCGGATTGATCTGGGCCTGGGCCGTGCGCCGGGAACCGACCCGATGACCAGCCGTGCTTTGCGTCGGGAAGGTCTGGGGGCGGAGCAGTTTCCCCAGGACGTGGCGGAGTTGCAGCGTTTGCTGGGGCCGTTGGATGCGTCACGGGCTGTGAACGCGATTCCGGGAGCGGGCACCAATGTGCCGATCTGGTTGCTGGGCTCCAGTTTGTACAGCGCGCAGCTGGCCGCGCAGCGTGGCTTGCCCTATGCCTTTGCCGGGCATTTTGCGCCCCGGCTGTATCGTGAGGCGTTGCGTATCTACCGGGATCAGTTTCAGCCCTCTGCTCAGCTGGACAGGCCTTATGCCATGTTGACGGTGCCTGCGGTGCCGGCGGATTCCGATGAGGAGGCCCAGTACCTGACCACCACCAGTTACCAGCGCATCCTCGCCCTGTTCCGGGGCCAGCCGTTGTGGATGAAGCCCCCGGTGCAGAGCATGGCCGGGTTGTGGAATGCGGAAGAAGAAGCCGGCGTGAAGGGCTTTCTGGGGTTGCAGTTGCTGGGGACGGCAGAATCCATTCAGGAACAGCTTGATCAGTTGCTGGATTCGGTAGAGGTGGATGAGCTGATGGTGACGGTGGATCTGCATGATCCGGTGAAACGCCGCCATGCACTGGATATTCTGGCGGCGTTGGAGCAGTTTCAGGCGGTGTAATACACCTGCGCTTTCATTGCGTACCTGGATGTCGGATTACGCCTTTCAGGCTAATCTGACCTACGGTCCGAGATCCGCCAGTGGTTCCTGCGAAACCTGCCGAACGCCACGAGAGCAGTAAGCAAAGCAAGGGGCAGGCTACCGCCTCCACTACTGCTTCCTCCTCCACTGCTTGCTCCGCCGGTTTCTGTATTGCTGCTTTGCGTGACCTCAAAACGGCGGGCATAAATATCCGGTGCGTCGTCATCATTCTCTATCCAGCTTTCCCAGGTAACGATGAGCGTGCCATCGCTGTCTGTGGCAAGAGCCACATGGTTTTCTTCTGGCGTGGTGTAGGTGGAGATTTGTTGAGGTTCGCCTACAAGGCCGTTGATGGTGACTTGTTGAGTATAAAGTGTCTTATCGTTATATCCGTCGTTACGGTTCCAGACGATAAAGGCGTTGTCGTTTTTTGCCCTTGCGATAGCCGAGATGGCATTATCTTCCTGGGTTTGTTGGCCAATGACGCTACCAAGATTCCCGGTCAGCGAAACAGTCCGTGCCATTGGGTCCCGGCTTCCGTAATTACCGCTATCCCAGGCGGCGATGAAGTGGTTTTCGTCTAGTGTGACCGCGTGTACGTCGCTGGGGTAGCTACCCACATCGGTTATGCTAAAGAGGGTGGATGTTTCGCCTATCGGATTATCATTCGCAGCGAAAAGCGCGCCTCTAATAGCGTAATGCGGTGACGTTTCTTCTCCGGTTTTCTTGCCCTGCATATCTGCTCCCCATACAAGGAATACCGCGTTATTGGTATTCAGAGCAACGGCTGGAATAGCCCCTAGGTTGCTGAGCGGCATGGGCTGCGTGACGGTAACTGCGTTACTTGTGGCGTTGCCGCTTTTGTTATAACGCCGAAAAGTCAGTGTGTTGCCATCAATGGATTTATCCAGTGCAGTGGGAAAGGTTTGCCAGGCGATGACCAGGCCGGTGTCGTTGTGGGCGAGGGCGGGTAGTGCTTCTTTGCCGTTGGTATTTGCAACGGTGAGAGGCTCACCGCTTGGAGAACCGTCGTTATTGAAGAATTGAAGCACCAGATTGTAGTCGTTATCGATGTCACTGATGGGGTCGCCGGTTTCCGACCAGGCGAGAGCAAAAGCACCATCGTTCCACATGGTCATTGCAATGTGTGGGTAGTCGTTCTGTTCAGGAATGCGAGCAATATTTTGGTCCGCATCGACCAGGGTTCTCTCTGGACCAACTGTTTCACCAAATTGGTTGTAAAATTGCCCTTTAATGGCTGGGCCAACATCGGACAGGCGGTTTTCAGAGGTCCAAACGATCAGCGTTTGATTATTCCCGTCTGCGGCTATGTGCGGTGTTGCTTCGTAACCGGATGAGGTGGTGTTAACGAGGTGCTCGGGGCCTTGAGCTTCCAGGCTTGCAAAGCCAGGAGCCGCAGCGCTGAAAAGCACCATTGAAATAACAGCGCGACTAATACGATACCACTGATTTCTCACTATAATTCCCCTGTGTCTTGCATTCGGCGTTTTTCATCGGGCGGGGAGTATAAGGTGCTGAGCGTTTTTTCCTGTCAGCAAAGACTTACAAATCAGGGTGATTTTTTTTTGGCGAAAGAGATTGTGATGCTTGTCACGTATTCGCGACCCTTTTTGCAGGGGAAAAGTGAGGAGAGGAGGGCGCCGAGCACATCGACAGTCAAAACTGGTTACTAGGGAGAGGGGGCGCGGTTCTGTTGTGCTGACAGAACCGCTGACAGAGGCAGGTCCAGGGGGTTAGTGCTGGGCGCCGGGTAGCGGATTGCCGAATCGCTTCAGGTATTCCTTGCCAATTTCAATCCCGCCCACGTTATTCAGATGGCTTTCATCGCGGTAGAGCGGGATGCCGTTCAGGACGGTCTGGCAGCGTTCGCCATCGCACAGCACTTTTCTGGGGTTAAGCCACTGCACGTCCGGGTAGTGCTGCTGGACGGCTTGTTTGTACCGGTAAAAATTGTCGAGTGAGCCTTCTACGCCAGCAGCGCTGATCGTGCAATCGTCCATGTTTTTCAGTAGGCATTCTGCGTAAGAGGAAGAGGGCAGCTCGGGCACGTCTTCCATCACGATGACGGTGTGCCCCTGATCTTTCAGCCAGCCGATGGTGTCTACGAAGTGGCGTTGATAACTTTGAGACTTAAGGTACGAATTCCACCAGGCACCGATGAAGACTGTCATGGGGCGTTGGCTCAGGTAGTCGCTGAGGGCCTGGTTACGAGCCACTTTGGTTGGGTCTGAGGCCTGGACTTTTTTCGCTATGGCCGGGGGCAGGAATGGGGTTGAGGCCCGGGTGACCATCAGCATGGAATAGTCTGTGCCCTTGAGTAGCTGTTCGATAAAGCCGATCTGGGCGATGGCGTGGGAGTCGCCAATCAACATGCTGTTGGGCTGGCCGTTTTCCGGTTCGGCGCCGAACAGGCAGGCGTCGCTCCTGTTGAATTCCACTGGCTCGCCTTTGAAGCAGCGTTTGTAGAGGTCTGCCGGATTGTTGTTGGCGATAATCTTGTACAGTTCGCGGCGCTCTTCGGGAATACGGAAACTGATGTCGTCGGCGATGCGGATGGTGGACTGGATTGCCCAGATGCCAATCAGCGGCGCCAGGATGAAGATCAGGAATGATTTCTTGAAGCTCCACTCCCGGTGCCGGTAACGGTTTTCCACGAAGCGAAAGCTGAGCCAGGACAGGACGACGACGCCAGCCATCAGCAGCAACCGGTTCAACCAGGTCAGCTCGATAAGCTGGTAATGCATCAGCGCCACCGGTGGCCAGTGCCACAGGTAAAGGGAATAGGAAATGCCGCCCAGAAAAACCATCACTGGCAGGCTCAACAGCCGTGCGGTGAAGGTGCCAGGCTGATGCAGGCCGGCGTAGATGACCATGGCGGTGCCGAGGGTGGGCCACAGCGCGTTATAGCCGGGGAAGTGATCGTGCTTGGTGATCAACAGGGCGGTGGCCACAATCAGGGTGAGGCCGATCAGCGCCAGGGTTTCGGCGCTGCCCCGGTTCAGGCGAGGTAACTGCTGGCTGAATAGTGCGACGCCGGTACCGAGCATGAATTCAAACAGGCGGGCGGGCAGCAGGTAGTAGGCAGCGGCGGGGTGGGCGCTGGCCATATAGACCGATAACACAAAGGTGGCCACCAGGGTGATACGGAATGGCCAGTGGGCGTTGCGGCCTTTGCCGAAACGATAGGCCAGGTACAGGGAGGCAGGCCAAAGCAGATAGAACTGTTCCTCCACGGCCAGCGACCAGGTATGCAGCAGGGAAAGCGACAGGGTTTCCGGGGCGAAATACTGGGTGAGCTCGTTGAAGTAGTAGAGGTTGCTCAGCCCGATCAGTGAGGCCATCCAGCTTTTGGCAAAAATATAGTAGGCGTCGCCGATATAAAACGGCGAGATCATCAGGAAGGTGGCGGTGGAGACCAGCAGAAACACCGGCACCAGGCGGCGGATACGGCGGGCATAAAAATCGCGAAACCGGAAAGTTCCTTTCTGGAAGGCCCGCTCCAGTAGCTGGGTGATGACGAAACCGGAGATGACGAAGAAGACATCGACACCGATAAAGCCGCCCGTAATGCCCGGCACCTGATAGTGGTACAGGATCACCAGGATGACGGCCAGTGCGCGCAGGCCTTCGATGTCGGCGCGATAACTTGGCTTGGCCTTCACGTATGTCTCCCCAGTGTGCTGATCAGTAAACCGGGAAGAATAAAGGTGCGGTGACAGGCAGACAAGTCAGTTGCGCTGTCGGCGCACGCCCAGCAGCATCGCCATGAGCCCCAGCCACAGTGACGCACCTCCGCCTCCGCTGCTGTCACTTGCAGCGGTGTTGACGGTGGCGTTGTACTGCACGGTGACATCCGCCTGTGTATCGGTGTCGCCGGGGATGTCGTTTTGGTCGGCGTTGACGGTGAAGGTGAAAGCCTGGTTGATGCCGGTGTCAGTGGTGAACTCCAGTGTCAGGATTTCGCTTTGTTCCGGGCTGAGGTTGCCGACAGGGCAGTACACCGGGTTGCTTTGTTGGCAGCCCAGTGCCGGGCCGTTGACCAGTTGAGTATTGGCGGGGAGCGGGAAGCTGATGCCGGTGTTGGTGGCGGCATTCAGCGGAGAGTGATTGCTCAGGGTTAGCGCTACTGTGGCTCGGGTGGGGCTGCTGGTCTGTTGGGCGGCGGACAGGGCCAGGTCGGGATTGTCGGAAAAAACAATTTCCTGCGTGAGGCTATCGTTGCGGCGGCGGTAGTCGTTTTCATCGGCACTGGCGCTGAGTGTGAGGGTGACGACCTGGTCGGTGCCACTGCTGTCGGTCACCGCCACGTTACCTGTGCGGGAAGCGCCCGCGGCCAGGTTGCTGGCCACGGTACAGCGGCTGGCAGAGATCAGGGTGCTGCAGCCGTTCCAGTCAAAGTGGGCGCTGGTGGTCAGGCTGCCGATGAGCGAGCGGCTCACGGTGGCGTTGGTGGCCGTATTGCGGGTGCTGTTGTTGCGCAGGGTAGCGGTGATGGTCTGGGTGCCGTTTAGGGGTTGATAGTGGCGCGTCGTACCACCGCTGATGGTCATATCCACCAGCGGTACGCCGCCTTGCGTGGTCAGCCGCTCGATTTCTGCAATTTCTTTGGTGACGTGGTTGTACCCGGCGGGGGCGCCAGACGCACAGTTTTCCAGGCCAAAGCTGGTCAGGCCGACCAGCCAGGGGTTGGGCTCTTCGCCGATAAACAGGGGGCCGCCGCTGTCGCCGAAGCAGGTGTCCTGGTTGATATTGTTGACCGGATTCAGCTCTGCCGCGCAGATGGTTGAATCGGGAATGATCAGGGTGGAAAGACTCTGGCAGGTATTTTTGGGGATGTAATCCAGTTGCACTTCGCGCAGAAAGACACTGAGGTCGCCGCTGCCCGTCTGGCCCCAACCCAAGGCGGTTACTGCTTCGTCACGTTGATTCAATGAACGGCCTTCCAGTTCCGCAAAGGTACCGTTGTCCGCCAGGCTCGGCCATTGGTTGTTGCTGGTGGCAGGAATACGCAACAGGGCAAGATCGTGCGCAAAGGAAAAATTATTGAAGTTCGCATGGCGGTAAATCGCTTCTACCGGAATGCGCCCCGGTTGAGGTGAGGTGCCTTTGCGTTCGGTTTCACCGATATAAACAAACATGCGATTGGCCGTGGCCAGGGCATCATTCTGGTACTGGGTGCAATGGTAAGCGGTGAGTACCCAGCGGGGGCTGAGCTGGCTGGCACCACAGAGCAGATAGCCGCCGGGAAGATTGGGGTCGTCGATGGCGAGTTGTGCCATCCACGGCCAGCGATCAGCAGGGGCCTGGTTGCCACCGACAATGCGCGCGCTGGGGCTGTCGGCGGCTTGGGCTAGCGTGCCCAGGGTGGTCAGCAGGCCGGCGAGCAAAGTGGTGAAAACGGTGCGAAGGGGCATAGGGATGCCTTGTCATTATTTAGATCAGTTTAGCGCAAAGGCCGACAAGGCTGTGTGAGCGAAGCGTGTTTTATTTGTTTCAGGTGCCTTGCGGTGACAGGCCTGACTTCCCTCGCGGGTTAGGTCAAGGCCTGTGGCGTCAGACGTGCGACGTGGCTGGCTCAGTTCATCGGCGGCGCATGGGCCAGCCAGTGGTTATCTTCTTCCGTGGTGCGGGCCATGGACGTCTGCAGGTGAGAGAACGCCTGCTCCAGGGCGGCGTCGCCATCGGTCAGGGTCATTACGGCGGCGCGCAGGCCCGGATGCCGGTCGCGCAGATCATTGAGCAGCTGCTCGGCGGCGGCCGTGGCGGTGCAGGGCAGCAGCAGGGCCAAGTGTTGTTCATCATAGCGGGCGGCCACATCGCTGCGGCGGATGCGTTGGGCGACCCGGTCGGCCAGGAGTGGCAGTTCGTTGTGTTGCACCAGCGCCAGGGTCAGCGGCGAGGAAATGCGATCATGCAGTGGCACTAGCCAGCCAGCGGTACTGACCAGGGCTTCGCGGCTGATGAAGTCGGTATCCGGGTCGCGCCAGGTGGCTTCCAGTGCGGCCCGGGACAGATGCTGGTTACGCCAGATCATCAAGCCGAAATAGAGCATGCAGGCGCTGAGTGCCGCGACCAGGAACAGGCTGGCAGAAGCGGTGGGGGCATCGGTGTAGCTCAGGCGGATGGGTAACACAAACGCCAGCACGATTTCGGCCCCGGCGAGCATGATCAGGAAACGCTTGAGCCCATGCAGCAGGCCGTTACTGAGCACGGCGATAAACAGCAGGGCCATGGTTGGCGGTGGGTCGCCAGCATCCAGTAGCAGCACGATACCCAGGGTCAGCAGGTCGAGCGCGGAAGCGAAGGCGTCAGCATTGGCCGGGCGCCAGATCAACAGCAAAAGCTGAATGCCGATATAGGCGCTGAACAGCAGCCACGGTGTCGCCTGGGGCAGGGTGAAGAAAAAATGGTCCGCATGGTGGAAATACATCACCGCCAGGCCCGCAAACAGCGCCCGCGCCAGATACTGCATCAGCACCACACCCTGATCCGAGGTGATACGGCTTGAGGTGTTCATCATTGAGTCGATCCCAGGTTCATTAGGGGGCCTATGTTGCGGCACCGTGGCAGCGGAATAAAGATGCCCGGCGGTGTAATCTTGTTAAAACTGTACGTTGAGAGGCGTTTACCGGTCATGGTCTGGACCTGAAGAGTCGGTATGGTAGGCGTTGGCGAATGTTCCTGCACCGTAAGGAGGCACAGTGGATCACAATGTAAATGCACCATTGCGTGACGATGTCCGCTTGTTGGGCGACTTGTTGGGTGAATGCCTGCGCCAGCAGGCCGGCGATTCCATGTATGAGACGGTGGAAAAAATCCGCCAGGCCTCTGTGGCGACGCGCACCGAGGGAGGCGAGTCGCTGGCGTCGCTACGCGACCTGCTCTCTCCCCTGGACGACGCCACCCTGCTGGAAGTGGCCCGGGCGTTCAGCCAGTTTCTCAACCTGAGTAATATTGCCGAGCAGCATCACCGGGAGCGCTTGCATCGTCAGCACCAGCGGTATCCGGGGGACGCGGGGACCGATCAGGGGTTGCAGGATGTGTTGCAGCGTCTGGCGGATAACCAAATTGCACAACCGCAGATCTCGGGCACGCTGGAAGATCTTTCCGTGGAGCTGGTGCTGACCGCGCACCCCACCGAGGTCACTCGTCGCACCCTGATTCGCAAGTATGACCAGATGGCTGATCTGCTCAGTGAGCTGGACCGTTCCGATCTTAATGATGACGAGCGCCAGTTGCGCCGTGAACGGCTGCGCCGGGTGATCCTGGCGGCCTGGTGCACCGATGAAATCCGCCGTGAAAAGCCCACCCCGGTGGACGAAGCCAAATGGGGCTTTGCCACCATTGAGCAATCCCTGTGGCAGGCCGTACCGGATGTCTTACGCCGGCTGGAAGCGCAGCTGGCCGAGCAGGGCCTGCCCGCGCCGCCAGCAGACTGGGCGCCGGTGAAGCTGGCCTCATGGATGGGCGGTGACCGGGACGGCAACCCCAACGTCACCGCCCCGGTGACCCGCGAAGTGTTGCTGCTGGCGCGCTGGATGGCGGCGGATCTGTACCTGCGGGATGTGGAGAATTTGCTGGCGGACTTGTCCATGAAAGCCGCCAGTGAGGAACTGCTGGCCGCCACGGGCCCCACCCACGAACCGTACCGGGTGTTGTTGCGCGATGTGCGCAGCCGCCTGCGCCTGACCCGTCGCCAAATGGAAGCGCAGGTGGAAGGCTTGCCGGTGCCGGAGGGGGACGCGTACCTGCGCCGCGAAGAACTGATGGCGCCGCTGCAGATGCTGGATCGCTCGTTACGCGCCGTGGGGTTGAGCGATATCGCCGACGGTGATTTGAAGAACACCCTGCGCCGCCTGAACTGCTTCGGGATTACCCTGTTGCGGCTGGATATCCGCCAGGAATCCACCCGCCACAGTGAGGTGCTGAATGCGATTACCCGCTATCTGCAGCTTGGCAGTTACAACGACTGGGATGAAGCGGCCCGCCAGGCGTTTCTGGTAGAGGAACTGCAGGCGCGCCGGCCGCTCATTGATGCCGCCTTCCGCGATAGTGAACACTGTACCCCCGAGGTGGCCGAGGTGTTGGCCACCTGTGAGGTGATTGCCGAGCAGGGCAGTGAAGGGCTGGGGGCCTACGTGATTTCCATGGCGACCACGCCGTCCGATGTGATGGCGGTGATGCTGCTGCAGAAAATCGCTGGTGTCCGCGAGCCCATGCGCGTGGTGCCGCTATTTGAAACCCTGGACGATCTGGACGGCGCCGAGCAGACCATGTCGGCCCTGTTGGCGCTGCCGTTCTACCGGGAGCGGGTGGCGGCGGGCCAGGAAGTGATGATTGGCTATTCCGATTCCGCCAAGGACGCCGGTTTTCTCGGCGCTGCCTGGGCCCAGTACCGTGCCCAGGAAAAGCTCACTGCGTTATTTGCCGATAACGGCATTCCGCTCACCCTGTTCCATGGCCGTGGCGGTTCCATTTCCCGCGGCGGCTCGCCCACCCGCATGGCGTTGCTGTCACAGCCGCCGGGCTCGGTGGCCGGTCGCATCCGGGTGACAGAGCAGGGTGAGGTGATTCGCTTCAAATATGGCCGCCCGTCGGTGGCGGTGTTCAACCTGGAGCAGTATGTGGCGGCGACGCTGGAGGCGACCCTGTTGCCGCCCCAGGCGGCGCGGGCGGAGTGGCGCCAGCAGATGCAGGCGTTGACCGATACCTCTGTGGCGGGCTATCGGGGTGTGGTGCGCGATGAGCCCGAACTGGTGCGTTACCTGCGTACCGTGACGCCGGAAACCGAACTCTCGCGGCTGGCCCTGGGCAGCCGCCCGGCCCGCCGCAAGTCGGACCAGGGCATCAGCTCGTTGCGGGCGATTCCCTGGGTGTTCGCCTGGACCCAGATCCGCCTGATGCTGCCCGCCTGGCTGGGCACCGGTGCCGCCCTGGAAGATGCCCAGAACGATGCGGCACAAAATAGCATGGTGCGGGAAATGGCCAGCGAGTGGCCGTTTTTCCAGGGCGTGGTGGATATGCTGGAAATGGTACTGGCCAAGTCCGACCTGCGGGTGGCGGCCTGGTATGAAGAGCGCCTGGCTGGCGATGATGCTGGCCTGATGCGTCTGGGCGAAGTGCTGCGTGAGCGGCTCACTGCCACGGTCAGTGCCTTGTCTGCGCTCACTGGCCGCGAAGATCTGCTGGATAACAATCCGGTGATGCGCTGGTCCATCCGCGTGCGTGATCCTTACACCGACCCGTTGCATCTGCTGCAGGCAGAGCTGATGGCGCGGCTACGTCAGCAGGACGGTGATGAGACCCTGGAAAGCGCACTGATGGTGACCATTGCCGGTATTGCGGCGGGCCTGCGCAACACCGGGTGAGGGCGCTCCCTCACTGGCAGTGATTCAGTGTATGAGTGGGCCCCTGCAGGGCGCCCGCCTGCTCATAGGCCCGGCGCAGACGGCCTTGCTGGCGCAGTGTGTTGATGCCCTTATTCAGTGCTTGCTGGATGGCGTCGGCTTCAGGGTGCTGGCGGGAAACCGCAAAATGGCGGCTGCCCGGCAGGCACAGGACGCCGCCGGGCACCGGGTGGAGGGTGCTGCCCTTGACGCGCAGCACGGGCGTGCCGGCGGTGAGCGGTGGGGCCAGCAGCAGGTCCGCCCGCCCGCTTTCTACCCAGCGAACCATGGTCATCCAGCGGGGCGCATCCAGCAGCTCGCCATGGGGCAGGTTCGTCAGCAACTGCCAGTCTGCTCGCCACTGCCGGGAGCTGACCAGGCGAAAGTCGGCCAATTGCCCGGTCTCGGTCAGGGTTGTGTTCTTCGCGGTTTCTGCCCGCCCATACAGTTGTGCCAGATTGCTGCCGGGCCCTAGCAGTGCCGTGCTGGCCCACAGGTTATCGCGCAGCGCGATATCCTCTCGCCACAGTGAGGTGGCGGCCAGGTCCAGGCGCCCTTGATCCATTTCTGTGAGGGTCCGTTCGTAGCTGTTTACGATGACCCACTCCAGTTCGTGGCTGTTTCCTCTAACCTCTCCTCTCTGCCCTGCAGTGCCACCAACAGCGCCCCTACCCAGGGCAAGCGCCTGCTGAAGCAGCGCGACTTCGATGACGTCCCGGCGGCTGCAATCGCCCCGGTAGTCGGTTATACGCAGTACCTGACGATGCCTTAACCAGCATTGATAGTCGTGGTACACATCGGCGGGAACGGCGACCTGAAGCGGGGGGCTCGGGGCAGGCGCTGGATCGGCCTGAATGCCGCTGGCCAGCAGCCCCAGCATCAGGGCAATGAAGGGGTGAGGCTTGCCTATCACGGGCTGGATTCCTTGCCTTTGAGTGCCACGTGGCTGCCATCGCAGATCATGCCTTTGCTGCTGTGTTTGCAGCCGCAGAAAAACACAATCTTGTTCCGGGTGGCGGTGTAGGGCACCGGGGAGAAGCCGGTGCCCTTGTGGCTGCCGTCGCAATAGGGCTGGGTCTTGCTGAGGCCGCAGGCGCACCAGTAGACCGTATCACCTTTTTTGACGGGCAGCGGGAACGGTACGGTGTGGGCAATGCGGGGGGCGTCCATGGTGCTCTCCTGCGGCGCTTTCGTTAACGTCAGGCGCATTCTGCGTGTGTCGCGCAAATGTCATGCAAATGTCACTGCCTTGCCATGGCGGCTGACGACACTGGCCGAAACTGCCAGTGGAGTACACTATGCTTGCGCAAGCTGCAGGAAAGATCAAAGCGTTAAGCCCGCAATTGAAAGGGGCCTTCACCAAGCCGTTCGTGGCTACTGCCGAGATTCTTCGCTTTCCCCGCGACATGGCCGCGGAGAGGGCGCTTGAGGCCCCGGCGCCGGGCCGCTTCACGGCCTATTTCACCCGCTCGCGCCGGGAAATTCTGAAAATCCAGCGCCTGCGCTATCGCATCTTCTCCCAAGAGTATGGTGCCAGTTTCAGTGCCCCGTTCGGCCTCGACCGGGACCGTTTTGATCGCCACTGCTTGCACTTGGTGGTCCGCGATAACCGTAACGGGGAAATCGTGGGTTACACCCGCGTGCTGCCGGGTGAGCGCTTGCACCGGACCGGAGGCTTCTATTCCAGCGGTGAATTTGATCTGACCATGCTGAGCCAGCTGGAGGGCAAACTGGCAGAAATCGGTCGTACCTGTATTCACCCGGAGCATCGCAACGGGGCCGTGATCAGTGTGCTGTGGGCGCGGCTGGCGCAGTACATGCTGGAAAACGATGTGCGCTACCTGCTGGGCTGCGCCAGTATCGCGCTGAGTGAAGGCTATAACGTGGCAGCGGTTAATCAGCGTATCCAGGCGCGGCACCTGAGCCAGGCAGGGCATCGCGTGCAACCGCATCTGCGCTTGCAGGCGCTGCCAGGAGATGCCCAGGCCGATAGTGTGAAAATGCCACCGCTGCTCAAGGCCTATCTGCGTATGGGGGCTCAAGTGTGCGGTGAACCGTGTTGGGACCCGGATTTTAACTGCCTGGATTTCTTTGTGCTGATGGCGGTGGAGGACTTGCCCGCCCGTTATGTGCAGCACTTCATGCAGCCGGCCCAGGCGGTGTGAAGCCAGTTGACAGTGGATAGTGGACAGTTGACAGCGAAACCCTGGAAACCGGCCCAGAGGCATGAGTGAAATGAACGATAGCGTCAGCGTCAGCGTCAGTCCTTATCCGCAAAGCGGCCTCTGGCCGCAACTGCGTCGCATGGTGCGGGTGATCCGCGTTGTCCTCTACCTGTTATGGGGCTTTATACTGGCGTTTTTGCTGGGGGCGTTCTGGTCACCGTATCGGCCTGTGGTGTTGGCCGCCAAGCAAAGCTGGTGCCGGCGTTTTCTGCGTATCCTCGGGGTGGAGTTGATGGTCACGGGGAGCCGGGTGGAAGCCCCGGTGTTTCTGGTTAGTAACCATGTGTCGTGGCTGGATATTCCTGTGATTGCCAGCCAGCGGCATCTGTATTTTCTCTCCAAGGCGGAGGTGGGTGACTGGCCGTTGATCGGCAACCTGGCCCGGGCCATGGGTACCCTGTTTATCAAGCGCGGCAGTGGTGAGTCCGTCCGCAAGGCCCAGGAAATCGCCAGCCGCTTGCAGCAGGGGCACACGGTACTGGTGTTCCCGGAAGGCACCACCACCGATGGCTCCAGCCTGAGCCGCTTTTTCCCGCAATTGTTCGATGCCCCCTTGCTGGCGGGCGTGCCGGTGCAACCGTTAGCGGTACGCTACCTGGATAGCATGGGCGCCCCGGATCCGGGGCTGGCCTTTATTGGTGACGATGAGTTCCACGATCACTTGTGGGCTATGCTGCTCCGCCCAAAAATCCGCGTGCGCCTGCATTTTTGTACGCCTTTGGATGGGGAGGGCATGGACCGCAAGGCACTGTCTGTGCGGGCGCATGAACGGGTGGAAGAGCAGTTGACAGTTGATAGTGGACAGTTGAAAGCTCGCGGTTGATTTTTGTCCTTTTTTTCAATGCTTGAGGCCGCACTCAGCATTTGGGGGCGGCTGCCTGGCTTTCCAAACAGAGAAGGGTTTTCCTTCTTTTCGCTGTCCACTGTATTCCTCCTTCCTGTTATCTGGCGCCACACCTTTAAGCTCGGATACCATGTCTTTTTTACTCACAAGGACATCGCCCTGCCATGACCCGCGCCAGTGAACTGAAAAAATCCGACGTTATCGAAGTCAACGGCACCCTGTATGCCATCCGCCAGATTGAGGTGCAGTCGCCTTCTGCCCGGGGTGCGGCCACCTTGTACCGGGTAAAGGCCAGTGCCGTCGGTGGTGGCCCCAAGTTTGAAGAGCGCTTCAAGGGGGATGATGACGTGGCCACGGTGGAATTGCAGCGCCGTGCGGTGCAGTTTTCCTATGTGGACGGGGATGACTACATCTTCATGGATAATGAGGATTTCTCCCAATACTTGCTCAAGCAGGAAGATATCAGCGATGAGCTGGCGTTCATCACGGAAGAAACCGAAGGGGTGTTGGCCCTGAAAGTGGAAGACGCCGTTATCGGCCTGGAGTTGCCGGCGTCCGTGGTGCTGGAGGTCACTGAAACCACACCGGCCATGAAGGCCGCTTCCGCATCCGCCCGCACCAAGCCGGCCACCCTGAACACTGGCCTGGTGGTGCAGGTGCCGGAATATATCGTGGAAGGGGAAAAAGTGCGGGTGAATACCGCCGAACGTAAATTCATGTCCCGGGCCTGATTGCCACCGGATGGAGATATCTTCCCTGCGTGAACACTGGGCGACCTTCAGGTCGACGCTGGCAGGTGTGTTGCTGTGCGTGGTGCTCCCGGGCTGTCAGGTGGGCTATTACGGCCAGGCAGTGAAAGGCCACTGGTCGTTGATGGGCAAGCGTGAACCGGTAGCCGACGTATTGAACGATGCCAGCACCTCACCTGAGTTGGCTGACCAGTTGCGCTTCAGTCAGCAGGTTATCGCGTTTGCCGGTGAGGCGTTGTCGTTGCCGGCAGAGGATGTCTACCACCAGTATGTGGCGCTGGAGCAGGATGCGGTGGTATGGAATGTGCTGGCGGCACCGGCTTATTCCCTGACGCCAAAAACCTGGTGCTACCTGATGATCGGCTGTGTCAGCTACCGGGGCTATTTTGACAAGGATCGCGCCACCCGTGAGGCGGATGCTCTGGCTGAAGATGGCATGGATACCTTCGTGGGCGGTGCCATCGCCTATTCCACACTGGGTTGGTTTGCCGACCCGCTGACCACGCCCATGCTCGAGCGCTCTCGTCCGTCACTGGCGCAATTGCTGATCCACGAACTGGTGCACCGCAAGGTGTATATCAAGGATGACACCCGTTTCAATGAGTCCCTGGCGACCCTGGTCGGCCGGGAAGGGGCAGTGGATTACTTCGCCCATAGTGGTGAGCCGTTATCCGCCGCTTACTGGCAGCAGCGTGAACAGGTGCAGGATGCCTTTATGGCCATTGTGCAGGCGACGCGTGCGGCGCTGAAGGAACTGTATGCGTCAGCGCAGGATGCCGACGCGCTGGCCCGGGAGAAAACCCGTATCCTGCAACAGGCCCGCGACCGTTTTGCCCGTGACAGCCAGGCGCAGCCGGCCCTGAAAGCCTACGCCGGTTTCTTTGATGGGCGATTGAACAATGCCCGTCTTAACGGGGTCAGCGACTATAACGATTATGTGCCGGCCTTTGCCCGCCTGCTGGATCAGTGTCAGCGGGACTGGGGCTGCTTCTGGCAGCAGGTGGACAATTTGGTGGCGCTAACACTGGCTCAACGTACCGATGCCCTGGAGGGGCTTGCATGGAACTGATTCGCACGCCGCAGCCGGAACTGGCGGACCTGTTTGTGAAAACCCTGCGGCGTAATGGCTTTGCTGTCGACCGCCGGGAAGCCGACGGGCAGCACATCATTGAGCTGCAAAACCCGGCGCAGTATGAGCATGCCCACGCCTTGCTGCAGGAATTGATCAACGACCTGCGCCACCAGCAGCATCGCCAGCCGGTGGAGCCGCTAACCGGGCGTCCGCAACCGCTGTTGTCCGGTGGCTGGTTTGCCAGCATGGGCTGGGTGACGCGGGGCATTCTGATTGCCTGTGCGGTGGTGTATCTATCGACCTATGTGATCGGCTACTGTATCTATAATGCCTTCCTGTTTCCCCGGGTGGTGGAAGGGCTGGCCAGTCAGCCCTGGCGGCTGCTGACTCCCATGTTCCTGCACTTTTCCCTGCTGCACATCCTGTTCAACCTGCTGTGGTGGTCTGACCTGGGGCGTCTGATCGAACGGTTGCAGTCTGGCACCCAGCTGGTGCTGGTGACCGTGATTACCTCTGCGGCGTCCAACCTGGCCCAGTTTTACTACTCAGGCCCCCAGTTTGGCGGCTTGTCCGGGGTGGTGTACGGCCTGCTCGGCTACCTGTGGATCTATGGCAAGCTTAATCCCGGCGCTGGGGTGGCCCTGCGCAAGGAAATCGTCATTTTCATGCTGGCGTGGATGGTTATCTGCTTTGTGGGCCTGTCCGGCGTGGTGGCCAATGCGGCGCATCTGGCCGGGCTGGTCAGCGGCTGTGCGCTGGGGGCCGGCTTCGGCTTCTGGCACCGTGGTCGGCAGGCCGGGGAATCGGGCGAAAACCAGGCCCGTTAATGGCCGGGAATGCCCGCAAGAAACGCCTTAGAGCCACCTGCCGGTTTGAGTTAGGGTAGGCGGGCTGCTATAAAGACAGCCAAAACGATGAAGTCACAATAATGAAAGGATGCCAGCGACCTATGCAGTGGCGCTCTGTACCTTACTGGGTACCTTCTCTCTTCTTCGCAGCGGTAGTTACCCTGCAAGGCTGTTCCCTGGCCCATGTTGACGACAACCTGCCCTATGGTGTCCTCAACAACAATGACCTGCAGCTGGTCGAAGACGGCCTGCCCACCTATTTGCTGATGGTCGATGGCCTGATTGAGAACTGGCCGGAAAGCGAATCCCTGCTCAGCAGTGGCGCGGACCTTTATGGCGCCTACGCCGGCTTGTTTGTGGAAGACCCTGAGCGGGCCCGCAAACTTAGCGACAAGGCGCTGGGTTACGGTTTCCGTGCCGCCTGTGCCCACCACAAGGATTACTGCGATCTGCGCAGCCTGTCGGTGCCCGAATTCGAATCCCTGCTGGACGAGGCCGACAAAGGCGATGTGCCGGTGCTGTTTTCCCTGGGCAGCGCCTGGGCGGGTTATATCCAGCAGAACACCAGTGACTGGAATGCGGTAGCGGAACTGGGCCGGGTGGAAGCCATCATGGAGCGCATCGTGGCGCTGGATGATGGCTATCAGCACGGTCAGGCACATATGTATCTGGGGGTGCTGAACAGCATCCTGCCGGCGTCGCTGGGCGGCAAGCCCGAACAGGCCAAAGCTCACTTTGAAGAGGCGGTAGTACTGTCCGACGGCAAGAACCTGATGGCCCAGGTGCTGTATGCGGAAAAGTACGCGCGCCTGGTGTTCGATCGGGAGCTGCACGACCGCCTGCTCAATGAGGTGCTGGCGGCGGACCCTGATGTTCACGGCCTGACCCTGCAAAATACTTATGCGCAGCAGCAGGCTGAAGTCCTGCTTGCCGACGCGGACGATTATTTCTAGGAGTGTTTATGCTGCGCCTTGTCACTGTTCTGATCGCGCTGTTGCCGCTGGTTGCCACCGCTGCGACGACCCTGAAAATTTCTACCCTGTACCCGGATGGCACCACCATCGTCACCGGCCTGAAAAAAGCCGGCAAAGATATTGCGGCGCAAACCGAAGGCCGGGTAAAGCTGAAAATCTACCCTGGCGGGGTGATGGGTGATGATCGTGCGGTAGAGCGCAAAATCCGTATCGGCCAGCTCCATGGTCTGGTGGCCCAGGGCGGTGCGTTTGCTTCCGCTTACAAGGACAGCCAGATTCTCAACGTGCCGCTGGCCTTTAATAACTACGATGAAGTGGATGCGGTGCGCAGCGAGTTGGACCCGGTCATCCAGAAAGGCCTGGAAGACGGTGGCTGGGTCAGCTTTGGTTTGCTGGACGGTGGCTTCGCTTATGTCATGTCCGAGCAGCCGGTAAAAAGCGTGTCCGATCTGCGCGACCAAAAACTGTGGTTGCCGGCCAACGATGAAGCCTCCGCGAAAGCGGCCAAGGCGTTTGAACTGTCCCCCATTCTGCTCAATATTGGCTCCGTGCTGACCTCTCTGCAGACCGGCGCGGTGAATGCGTTCGCCGCTCCTCCGGTGGCGGCCCTGACGTTGCAGTGGTATTCCCGGGTGAACTACCTGACTGACATGCCACTGCTTTATACCTTCGGCATGCTGGGTATCCATGAAAAATATTTCAAACGCATGAGCCCGGAAGATCAGCAGGTGGTCCGCACGGTGCTGGAAGCCACCTTCGACAAACTGGATGCGCAAAGCCGCAAGGAAAACCTGAGTGCCTTTGCCGCCGTTCAGCAGCAGGGGCTGGAAGTGATCAAGCCCAGCGAAGAACAACGCGAGGAATGGCACAGCTACGCCGAGCGCGCTACGGCGGAGCTGGTGGAAGAGGGTGAAATTAGCCAGACCATGCTCGACCGCCTTAACGGCATTCTTGCCAAGCAACGCGACGGGCAATGATGGCAGCGCTACTACGTGGGGTGCATCGCACCCTTCACCATATCGAGGACGGCCTTATCGTGGCCGTCCTTTTGTTTATGATCCTGCTGGCGGTGGCGCAGATTGTGCTGCGCAATTTCTTTGGCACCAGCCTGGTATGGATCGAGCCGCTGTTGCAGAACGCGGTGCTATGGATTGGCTTGCTGGGCGCGATGATTGCCTCACGTAATGACGAGCACATCCGCATTGATGTGGCCTCGTCACTGTTACCGGAAAAGTACCATCCCTTCCTGACCACCTTCGTGGATCTGTTCACCGCCTTTATCTGTTTGTTGGTGGCCTGGTATAGCGTGCACTTCGTACTCGAAGAGTATGAGTACGCTTCGCCGGCATTTGCCAGTGTGCCGAGCTGGTTATTGCAAGCCATTATCCCGGTGGGCTTCTCGGTTATGGCACTGCGCTACGTCGTGCTGTTTGCTCTGGGGTTAATTGGCAAGCGGCCGAAAATGCAGGAGCCGACGCCATGATCATTGCGGCGATTGTTCTGCTGGTGGTGCTGGCGCTGATGGGCGCGCCCCTGTTTGCCATTATCCTCGGCGCAGCCGCACTGGGTTTCTATACGCTGGAAATCGAGTTGGCGGTGCTGCACATCGACATCTATCAGCTCAGTAATTCCGTGGTGCTGATGGCGTTACCGCTGTTTACCTTCGCCGGTTTTTTGCTGAGTGAATCGAAAACCGCCGACCGCATGTTGCGGCTCAGCCAGGCCGCGTTCGGCTGGATGCCCGGTGGCATGGCCTTTGTTGCGCTGATTGCCTGTGCGTTCTTCACCGCCCTGACAGGGGGCTCCGGTGTCACCATTGTGGCGTTGGGCGCCTTGTTGCTGCCGGCGCTGGTGAAAGGCAATTACCCGGAAAAATTCAGCCTGGGCCTGGTGACCTCCTCGGGCAGTCTGGGGTTGTTGCTGGTGCCGTCGGTGCCCTTGTTGATCTACGGCATTATCGCCCAGCAAATGTCCCAGCAGCTGGATATGCCGACGGTAGAAATTGTCGATCTGTATCTGGCTGGTCTGCTGCCTGCGCTGCTGATGATCGTGCTGCTTTACGGTTACTGTGTGTGGGCCACGCGGGGCACCGATGTTCCCCGGCAGGCGTTTGATTTCCGGGAACTGGTCGATGCGCTCTGGGAAGCACGCTGGGAGCTGCCGCTGCCGCTGGTAGTGCTCGGTGGGATCTTCTCCGGTTTCCTGGTGATCAGTGAAGCGGCGGCGGTGACGGCGCTGTATGTGTTGGTGGCCGAGGTGTTTCTGTATCGGGAAATCTCGCTGCGCAAGCTACCGACCATCATGCGCGATTCCATGATCATGGTGGGCGGTATTTTGCTGATTCTGGCGGTGGCGCAGGCCTTCTCGGATTACCTGGTGTATGCCGGTGTGCCGGAGAAATTGTTTGCCCTGATCCAGACACATGTTGAGAGCAAGATTACCTTCCTTATCCTGCTCAATATCCTGCTGCTGTTGCTGGGCGCGTTGCTGGATATCTTTGCCGCGCTGGTGATTATGGTGCCGCTGATCCTGCCGGTGGCGTTGCGTTACGGCATTGATCCGGTGCACCTGGGTATCATCTTCGTGGCGAACATGCAGATCGGCTATATCACTCCGCCGGTGGGCATGAACCTGTTTATCGCCAGTTACCGCTTCAAGAAGAAAGTCACCGAGCTGTTCGCAGCAACGATTCCCTTCATGCTGATATTGATCATCGCCTTGTTGATGATTACCTATATCCCGCAGCTCAGTCTCTGGTTGGTGCGGTAAAAGGCAGTTAATAGTTAACAGTGAATAGTTGCGCGGTCAGCGGTTGTTGATTGCTGGAAACGAGGAGGCCGCGTCCATTATCTGGACGCGGCCTCTTGCGTTTCAGTTGGTTGGTGAAGGAAAAACGTTATTTTCGTAGGATTTTTACTTGGATGCTTTTGCCTTGCCCTTTCTGGATCTGGAACCACTTGGGGTAGGCGCGGATCATGTCGCTGAGTTTCTTGTGGCCGAACAGGCGAGTGTCGAAGTCGGGTTTGCGCTTGCTCAGGTGCTGGCCCACCGTACCCAGGTTGGCCCAGTCGTCCTCATCGGAAATATCATCGATCACGTTGGCGATCAGTTGCAGTGGCGGCGGCTCCTTGCTGACAGGCGCTTCTGTCTGGGCGGGGGTATCGGGCTTGTCTGAGGTGCTCTCGGGGGCATGGTCGGAGCGCAGTACTTCGGTGTAGATAAACTTGTCGCAGGCGGCCACGAAGGGCCCCGGCGTCTTGCGTTCCCCGAAACCATACACGGTCAGGCCTTCTTCCCTTAACCTCGCCGCCAGGCGGGTGAAATCACTGTCACTGGACACCAGACAGAAGCCCGAGAGCTGTTTGGTATAGAGCAGATCCATGGCGTCGATGATCATGCTGCAATCGGTGGCGTTCTTGCCCTGGGTGTAGGCAAATTGCTGGATCGGTTGCACGGAATGTTTCAGCAGCACGCTTTTCCAGCCACCCAGATTGGGTTTGGTCCAGTCGCCGTAGATTCGCTTGACGCTGGCGGTGCCAAATTTGGCGATCTCCTCGAACAGCCCGTCGACGATTTTTGGGGGTGTATTGTCCGCATCGATCAATACGGCCAATGATGTGTTGCTGAGCGGTGGGGAGTCCGTGCCCATGTTGCTGTCCGCCATGATGCATTCCTTTTGCGTTGGATACCGCCAACATAACGGATTCGGCGGGGAGTGGACAGGCGCGGATGGGGGCTGTAGGAGCGGCGCTTGAGCCGCGAACCTCGCGTAGCGAGGCTGTAGAGATATCTGCGTCTCGTGACCTTTCTGGATAGACGGGACTTGAACTGAAGCGCCTGATCGCCCGCTGGGCGATTCCTCCCCCTGAAGGGGAGGTTCGCGGCTCAAGCGCCGCTTCTACAGCGGCTTCGTCTATCAGCCTTCCATTTCTTTTACCGATTTCTTGTAAACGAAACTGGCCATGGCGCGCAAAGGCATCATGCGGATCCAGATACTTTGCAGGGTGACAGACAGGCCCGGCAGGGCGTAGCGCTTGCCTTTGTTCAAGGCGGCGTAGCCGGCGTTGGCCACGTCTTCCGGGGTGGCAATGTGTGCCGAGACAAACTCCCGGATGCCGCTGGAGGATTTGTGTTGGCTCTCGGCGGTATCCAGAAACGCCGTTTTGGTGGTGCTGGGACAAAAGCAGGTTACTTGAACACCGTAGGGTTTGAGTTCTTCCTGAAGCGATGCACTCAGGTTGATGACAAAGGCCTTGCTGGCGCTGTAGGCGGCAAAGAACGGCATGGGGCAGAATCCCGCCAGGGAGCCGATGTTCATGATCTTGCCTTCGCCGCGGGCCTTCATTTTTGCGCCCACCAGCATGCATAGCTTGCTGAGCAGGATGTTGTTGAGAGTCAGCATGCGTTCAAGCGTCTGGCTGTCCTGCTCCACATGCTCGCCCATCATGCCGAAGCCCACGTTGTTGATCAGCACGTCCAGCTCAATCCCTTGCTGCTCCAGCCACTGCACAATTTCCTCGGCGGCACCGGGTTGCGACAGATCCATCTGTACCGGCCGGTAATCCACATCTGCCCGTTGCTGTTTCAGCTGTTGTCCCAGTGCATCCAGCTCCTCCTGAAGCAGACTGAACACCACGATGCGGTAACCGTCAGCATTGAACAGTTTGCAGAATTCCCGACCAATACCGCCGGCACCGCCGGTGATCAAAACGGTTTTTGTCATTGTTGTTCTCCTGTCAGGCGGCGCGCCGATCAGTATCCGGGCCGAGTTGAAATGGTTTAATGATCATGCTGCCGGAATGTTCCCGGTGGTATTGCTCACGGGCTTTCCACACCTTGCCGTAGCGGTAGAACGGCACGGTGGGGTAGAGGTGATGGACCAGATGGTAGTTCTGATACATGAGCAGTGGTGTCAGTAACCATTCCTGGCCCATGCGCATCAGGGCGGTGGTGTTGGGGTCCTCATCCTGGCGGCCGGTATGTGGATAGTGGGGCAGCACCATGAAGACCAGGCACATGAGGAAGAAGGCGAAATAGGTGGGAATCAGCCATAGCATCAGCATGTAGAACGGCGCCCACAACCACAGGGCGCCAATAATCAAGGCGGCCACCACAATTTCACGGACGATTTCGGACACCTTCACATTGGGGAAAAGCGCCGGATTGCGCAGGAAGGTGTACAGATAAAAGTAAGGCCAGAGACCCCATAACGGCATGGTCCACAGGCTGCTGGCCATCCAGTGGTCCGGGTCGTTTTCTTCGTTGGCAAAGCGGTGGTGACGCATGTGCAGCAAGCGGAACAGTTTGCCCTTGCCGAAGGGCACGGCCACAAAGGTGGCGGCGGCCAACAGGAAATCGTTGGTTTTTGGCTTCTGCGCAGCAGCGCGGTGAATGGCTTCATGGGCCGGGGTGAACAGGGCGTAGCCGGCCACACTGTTGGCGACGACACCCAGCCACAGGGGCCAGAAGTGGTTCATGGTCAGGAACCAGCTCAAGGCGATGGTTGTTACGGCACCAACCAGGATAAGCACGGTCGGCCATGCCAGCGGCGGAGAAACTTTCAGCTGCGCAAGGGTCGGGCTGTTGGTGCTGTCAGACTTGTTCATTGCGACCGTCTCCAGTGATGCCTTTTACGCAGTGTTACCGGAAAAAGGAAAGTGGATAAGCGCGGAAGCTGACAAGGAGGGGATGATAAATGACATCGTCTTCGCGGTGGTGTTGCTCACGGTGCGAGCACGCTACTGCGGCTGATGCTATTCCCGGCGGAAACGACCGGGGCTGGTGTTGAACCAGCGCTGGAAAGCGCGGCGGAAGCTGGCTACATCGGTGTAGCCCAGATCTTCAGCCACGGCGGCCACGGTGTAGTGTGGCAGGCCGAGCAGCTGGGCGGCCCGGCGACTGAGGGTCTGGTCACGGAGCTGCTGGAAGCGGGTGCTTTCCTGTTTGAGCTTGCGGATCAGGGTGCGTGGGCTCATGTGCAGCTGGTCGGCCACGGTATCCAGGCTGGCCTTGCCGTGGTGCTGATGCAGCAGGGCCAGAACCTGGTCGCTGACGGTGCCGCGGTTACGCAGCGCTTCCTGGCGGGCTTCGCATTGCTCGATGGCGATCCACAGCAGGTCCTGATCGTGGCTTGGCAGGGTTTCATCGCCGTAGCTGGACGGTAATTTGATGGCCGTGCAAGCGGCGTCAAACATCAGTCGGGTGCGGGGGAAGGTCTGGGCGTAACACTCCGCGTAGTCAGGGGCCGGGTAATTGAAATGGACTTCTCCCCCGTCAATCGGTTTGCCGCGCAATACCACATGGCAGGCAAAGGCGGAGGCCATGACGGATTCGACCAGGAACTGCACATTGTCGTCCAGTGGGTAGGCGAACTCCTGTCGCAATGTAATGGTGCCCTGCTGTTCTTCAAACACCGTGGTAAAGACTTGTGTGCGGGTGTTGATGAAGCGGGCAAACAGCTGCATGGCATCGCGCAGGGTGGGGCTGGCCATGGCCGCCATGCCCATGGGGCCGTGCATGGCGGGGAGGGCGCGCAGGCCGGTTTGCAGGGCGATATCCGGACGGTCGCTGAGCTGGCGGGCATTGCTGATTAACTGGCAGGCGCCGGGCCAGTCGATGAAGCCATCGCTGTGCTGCAGGGTGTCCACGTCCACCCCGGTATCGGCCACCAGCTTTTCCAGGCCAGCCTGATCCAGGCCCAGGGTTTGGGCAATCATGCGGCAGTAGGTCATGGCCAGATCGGGTTTCATGCGGGTGCGTCCTGGCTGTCAGGCGGAGTCGTCATGTAACCGGCGACCATGCGGGTCAGCTCGTTGGCCAGGTCGTCCTCGCGAATCAGCCCGTTGTGCTGGCTGATATGGCGAACCATGGTGAACAGCACACTGTTGGTGACGATAAACACCCGCACCTCCAGATTGCGAATCGGGTAGTCCTGATAGTGGCGCAGGAAGTACAGCCTGGCCAGATCCATGAAATGCTGCTGCAAGGTATTCACCACCCTGTCGGTGGGTAGCCGGTGCCAGTTACGTACCAGCTCCAGGTAGAGCCCGTCGCGGGAGTTGAGCACGGCGAAACCAAACTGGATGGCGCTGCTGATCATGGCGTTCATATCCACATTATCCAGCAACGGCAGGCGCTTCAGGCCTGCGCCGATATCGTCTGCCAGGCTTTCCATCAGCGCTTCGATAAGGCCGTCCTTGTCGCCGAAATACTGATACAGGGACCCCACGCTGACCCCGGCCACTTCGGCGATGCGGGCGGTGGTGGTGTTGTCCAGGCCCTGCTGCTGGATGACTTTCGCGGTGGCGTCGATCAGTGCTTTCACCAGTTCCCGGGAACGCTGTTGTTGGGGGCGTTTGCGCATGGAGCCTCTAATGCGAATTGAATGCGAATACATATTCGCATTATGTTTCCGGCCAACGCAAGCACACCGTGGAGGCCGAGATGACGGCACAGGCTCATATCGATGCGATTCCCAGCCGGGCGCGCCCGTTCGAGAAAACCCAGCAACCCACGCCGGCGTTGCTGCGCAAGCTGCTGGGCCGCGATCTGGCCCCCAGCCAGGAGGAATTCAGCGCGGTGCTGGAGGCGCTCAGTGTGGGGGATCCGGCCATGGATTCATTGGTGGACTGGATGATGGATCATGGCCCCCGTGAGGCGCGGGCGCTGTTTGAAACCGCCATTACCGAGGGGTTGGCTGCCATCCCGGATTGCCCGGAACCGCTGCGGCTGTTTATCAAAAGTGTGGAAAGGCGCCCGGCCTGGGTGGATTTCGACCTGATTGATGAGGGCGCCCGCTTTATTCATTCCACCGGGATGACCGCGCCCTATGTGTTGCGTGATCTGGCATTGATGGGGGGCTACCTGCTGTCCGGTTTCAATCAGTCGCTGGTGTTGACCGGGGCATTGAATCAGGGCGCGTCGCGACGCATTGCCGAGACCGGGAAGTGGTGGGTCGACTGTACCGAGGAAGGGGGGCTGAAACGTTTCAGTGCCGGTTTCCGGGGCACCTTGCACGTGCGCCTGGTGCATTCGCTGGTGCGCCGCAACCTGGCCAGCCGTGAGGAGTGGGATGTGGCGCAGTGGGGCTTACCCCTGAGTCAGGTGGATATGGTGGCCACTTATCTGGGGTTCTGCGTGGTGATGCTGGGCGGCCTGCGCAAGATGGGGGTGCCGGTGACGCCGCGGGAATCCCGTGCGGTGATGCACCTGTGGAAATACGCCTGCTGGCTGATGGGCGTGGACGAAAAGTGGCTGGTGGATCGCGAGCAGGACGGCATTGTGTTGCTGCACCACACCTTGATGACCCAGAGCCAGCCGGACTGGACCAGCCAGGAGCTGGGCAAGGCCCTGGCTCAAGAACCGCTGGAGCGTCATTTCCGCCGATTTGAATCCCTGCAGCGCAAGCTTGCCTACCAGAAACATCTGAGTGTCAGCCGTTACTTTCTGAGCCGCGACAAGATGGCCCAGCTGGGGTTGCCGGAATCGGTATCGGCCTGGTACCCGCTGGCCACGCTGTTGCCGCGGTTGCTCTCGTTCAGTGGCCAGCACTATGTTCCGGGGCTGCGCCAATGGCAGCAACAAAGAGGACGTAACGCCCAACGCAAGGTGCTGGGGCAAATGTTCGGCGACGCGAAACAGGATCTTATCCGGCCGGGCGTCAATCACCCTGGCCATGCCTGAGAACGGCGGCTCAACCGATCAGCAATAAAGGAAAACAGAATGACTGAAGTGAACACGAAAACCGTTTTTATCACCGGTGCGTCCTCCGGCATTGGCTATGCCACGGCACGGTTGTTTCAGGACAAGGGCTGGAATGTGGTCGCAACCCTGCGCAAGCCGGAACAGGCCGAAGCACTGGCTGCCTTGCCTCGGGTGTTGTGCCTGCCACTGGATGTTAATGATCGGGCCAGCATTCATGCGGCGGTTGAAAAGGCCATTGCGCATTTTGGCGCTATCGATGTGCTGGTGAACAATGCGGGGTATGGCCTGATGGGCGCGTTTGAAACCCTGGACGAAGCCCAGATCATTCGTCAGTTCGATACCAATGTGTTCGGCCTGATGGAAACGTGCCGGGCCGTGTTGCCGCATTTTCGCGAACGAAAAAGCGGCGCGCTGGTGAATGTGGCCAGCATGGTTGGGCGCGTACCGTTGCCGCTTTACAGTGTTTACAACGCCAGTAAATGGGCGGTGGAAGGGTTCACCGAGGGGCTGGTGTATGAGCTGTGTCCGTTGGGTATCGGGGTGAAAATCATTGAGCCGGGGGCGGTGAATACGGCGTTCTTCGGTCGCTCGGCGGACCGGGATAACCGCACGGGCGTAAAGACCTACGATGAGTATTCCAAGGCTCAGTTCGGGGTTATGGACAAGACCGGGCCGGGTGGCTCTACCCCGGAAGATGCCGCGAAGGTGATCTACAAGGCGGCTAACGATCCCGGTAAACGTCTGCGTTATAGCGTGGGCGCGGATGCACGCATGTTGTTGCTGGCACGTTGGCTGCTGCCCGAAACATGGTTCCGCACCATGATTCGCATGAGCCTGTCGGAAAAGGCGTTCAACAGTGTCGGGAAATTGCTGTACAAGTCCTGAATCGCATATACGCTCTGGTGGCGTGTCGTGTTGCATGCAGCGTGAAGCGTGTGGCGGCCGCAGAGCGGCAAAAAAAAATGGCCGTCGGGGGGACGGCCTTAAGGGGGGAATCAACGGGCTTTTTGAGCCCGGGGGTATAACCACAGAGTGAGCGCAATGTGATTGGGTGGCTGAAGCGATTTTCTCTTCAGCGATGGAACAAGTGTAGGGGGAGTCTGCCGACCAACCCACGGGAATGGCTCGACCGGTTTGATCAGATTAATTGATCAATGGGCGAAGCAGGGAGGTTCCGGGCACGCTCCGGTAATTCGTGTTACCCAGAACGCATGGAGCCCGGGCTTTCAGATTTTGAATGAAAGCGTCAGTGGTCGGGCTCCCGGCGCGCAGCGGTTGCCCGTGTTGCGCTCTGGGTGAGGCGTGTTGTGGTTCTTGATTCAGACCAGTGACTTGCGCATGTGGTGCCGGGGCAGGCGCACGCCATCGCGTTCGGCTTCTTCCTGACCTTCACTGGTAAACCCCATGAAATGGAAAAAGTCGTGGGCCGTGAGGCTGGCGTGGGCGTTGAGTTCGGTGATGCCTTCCACCCGCGCGCCGTCTTCCAGGTGTTGGTAGAGCAGGGTGGCAATGCCCACGCGGCTGGCATCCGGGTGTACGAAGACCATGTTGATATAACCATTGACGCGATGGGCAAAACCCACCAGCGCGTCGTCCCATTCGGCGACCACGGCTTCCCCTTCACTGAGGGCGGAAATCAGGCTTTCGTGGCTTTGTGCGCGGCTCCAGGCATCCCGTTGTTGCTGGTCGTATTGGTCGGCGGTGCTGATCTGGATGGCCTCGCGGAATACGCCCAGCAGCTCACCCAGGTCCGTGCTTTCCAGTGGACGAATCTGGAAAGGCAGAAACAGAGCGAGAGGATCGTCAACCGTGTCGGGGGGATCCTGGGCGGCGTCGGCTGGAGTGGACGGTTCCGGTGTGGCCGCTGCGGCGGGCGCAGTGGGCCGGTGGGTGCGACGGAACAAGCGTTGTAGCCATTGCCCAATCATGGCTGCGTGCCTGCCGGGCTGGTGGGGGCGGATGCTTTCTCCGAGGCTTTCATCGCCTTGATCTGGGCGCGCAGGGCGTCCAGATACTGCTCTTGTTGTTCCAGCAGTTCGCGGGTGGTTTGCTGTTGAGCTTCCAGCTCGCTGGCTCGCGCTTCCAGCTCCTGTTGTTCACGCAGGCGGGCATCGCGTTGTTCTGCGCTGAGCAGATCCGCGTCAC
>NZ_LWEZ01000434.1:0-856 GCF_001634945.1 Alcanivorax sp. HI0044 | reverse complement strand
CTGAATCAGGCGCTGGACATGTGGGGTGATGAAGTGGAAGTGATGTACGCCATGCACCACTGGCCAGTGTGGGGAAAGGACAAGGTCAATGAGCATATCAGCACGCAGCGGGATATGTATCGCTTCATCAATGATGAAACCCTGCGCATGGCCAATCAGGGCTACACCATGTTGGAGATCGCAGAGCAAATCAAAGTGCCTGATGCCATCGCCAAGAACTTTTCCAACCGCGGTTATTACGGTTCCATCAGTCACAACGTGAAGGCTACTTATGTGATGTACTTGGGTTGGTTTATCGGCAACCCGGCGACCTTGCATGAACTGCCTCCGGCGGATTCAGCCGAGCGTTACGTGGAGATGATNGGGGGGGCGGATGCGTTGCTGGACAAGGCCCGTGACTACTTTGAAAAAGGGGAGTATCGCTGGGTGGCGGAAGTGGTCAATCATGCCGTCTTCGCCGATCCGGATAACCAGGAAGCCAAGAACCTGCAGGCTGACGCGCTGGAGCAGATGGGCTATCAGGCAGAAAGTGGTCCGTGGCGTAATTTCTACCTGAGCGGCGCCCAGGAACTGCGTAATGGTGTGGCGCAATTGCCGACGCCCAATACTGCCAGCCCGGATACCGTTCGTGCCATGGAT
The DNA here is from genome assembly GCF_001634945.1 of Alcanivorax sp. HI0044. Lineage (NCBI taxonomy): Bacteria > Pseudomonadati > Pseudomonadota > Gammaproteobacteria > Oceanospirillales > Alcanivoracaceae > Alcanivorax > Alcanivorax sp. HI0044. The sequence goes on along the minus strand of NZ_LWEZ01000434.1, from coordinate 217 downwards.
GAGAGCCTGTTCTTCGACTTCCTTGGCGTCCGCCTGAACACCGAGAAGGCAGAGGGCAAGCACCTCAAGCTCAATTTCGTATTCACCGACAAGGACAAGTCCTTTGCGGTGGAAATGGTGCACGGTGTGCTGAACCACAGTGAGGGGCGTCTGTTTGACGATGCCGATGCCACCATCAACATGACCCGCGATACTCTCAATGGATTCATGCTCCAGG
>NZ_LWEZ01000433.1:0-896 GCF_001634945.1 Alcanivorax sp. HI0044 | reverse complement strand
CCGGGTGGGTAAATACCATCCCCACACCGTAATTGTCCGGCAACGTAATGGATTGCTCTTCCGCGACCTTGCGGAAGAAAGAATCGGGTTTCTTAAGCAACAGACCGCAGCCATCACCGGTTTTTCCGTCGGCATTAATGCCGCCCCGGTGTGTCATGCACGTAAGTGCTTCAATAGCAGTTTGCAGAAGCTCGTGGCTGGCCTGGCCCTCCATATGGGCGATCAGACCAAAACCACAGTTGTCCCGGAATTCTCCGGGCTCAGTGAGCCCCCGCACCAGCGTTGAGTTCTGCTGCATGAAAACCTTTCCTCTTGAAATTCAGAGACTTACAGAAGGCAAATGGCGTCAAGAAAACGGTGACGGCAAAAAAGGGATATGCATTCTACACATTGCGCGCTTGGGCGACAAATTGAACAGTCACCCAAGGCGCTTTTTTATGCTTAAAGTTCGCCGCGAACATCGCCCATCTTGCGAGGAAAAGGCCCCGCTGAGCGTAACTTTGCTGGCAACGTCGACTTTGCATCAAGCGCTGCCTGACGGCTGGAATAGTCCCCGGCGAGCACCAGAAACACGGTTTTTCCATTCCGTTTGGCCGGATAATAGGCCCCCTTACGATCCAGCTGGTCCAGCACCGCACGGGCATTCGCTTCCTGGCTGGTGGCGGTAATCTGCAAAAACCAGCGATTGTCATCCAGCGCCGCGAGCCAGGCCGCCTGATTATACCCCGAGGTTTCGGCTGGTGCTTTTTCTTGCTCCGATTGCGAAGCGGCTTTGCTCTCCACCTTTTCTGGCTTTACTGACGCAGATTCATCCGGCTTGTCAGGTGCCGGCGCCACCGCCACTTCCTGTTGAGCCTGAGCTGGAGAAGATTGCATAACCGGATCAGTCACTGGCG
>NZ_LWEZ01000432.1:0-764 GCF_001634945.1 Alcanivorax sp. HI0044 | reverse complement strand
CTTTTGTGCTTTTTTATTGTGTTGTAAATCAGATGGTTGGGGCTGTATTTGAGTCCGGCCTCTGTACCAAACAATAAAAGAGCCCGCTTCCAGCGGGCTTTTTTATGTCGGGCGTCTCCGGGCTCTCGATAGCTCAAACTCGTCTGTCCAGGAGAGTGTCATGACCGAATATGCCCCGCCCGCCGGTTTGCTTAAGCGCTTGATGGCGCTGGTCTATGATGGCTTTCTGGTGCTCGCCTTGTGGTTTGTGACTACGGGTATCTTCGTGCTGGTCTATCCCAAAACCGGGTTGCCGATGGAAGATATTAATGGCGTCACCCGCGCTGCGCCGGACTACCTGAAGGGGATTCTGCTGCCGCTGCTGCTGGTGGAAACCTGGTTGTTCTATGCCTGGTTCTGGATGCGTGGCGGCCAGACCCTTGGCATGCGTGCCTGGCGGTTGCAGGTGCGGGACTATCGCGGTGGGCCGGTTAAGCTCTGGCAGACCCTGGCTCGCTTTCTGGGTGCCTGCGTGTCGTGGGGCCTGTTCGGGGCCGGCTATCTGGTGGTGCTGATCGCGCCGCATCAAACGCTTCACGATCGCCTGTCCGCCACGGCCACCGTTCAGCTGCCGAAACAGGCAAAAGGCAAGAAAACGGATTGACCACAGAGAGCACAGGGTTCACTGAGGGAAAAGCAGGGTTTTCTCTGTCCCTCTGTGCTCTCTGTGGAGAAACAGCTTTTGATCCTGCTTTCGCTGCCGGGTATCCTTGCTCTCCCTTGAA
>NZ_LWEZ01000431.1:0-951 GCF_001634945.1 Alcanivorax sp. HI0044 | reverse complement strand
CGCAAGCTCATCGAACCTGCGGCTTTTCTGTTATTCGAACGACCGAACTCAGCTGTGCGCTTTGATGTAATCCACAGCGGATTGGACGGTGCTGATTTTCTCAGCTTCCTCGTCCGGAATTTCGGTTTCAAATTCTTCTTCCAGGGCCATCACCAGCTCAACGGTGTCCAGGGAGTCTGCACCCAGATCTTCAACGAAGGACGCTTCTGATTTTACGTCTTCCGGTTTAACACCCAGTTGCTCAACGATGATTTTGTTTACGCGTTCTTCGATGCTGCTCATGATCGTATTACTCTCCTGATTAATGGTGTGCTAGCACCTGTCAGCGGCTATTCTAGGTGAACGCTGTTTGCGCTTGCAAGCCGACTGGACCGATGCCTTTCCTTGAAGTTTTTCCAAATATTTTCTTCTGCGAAAACAGTCAATTAGACAGCTTTCCCAGAAACGTTCGGATGCCCATTTTTTGAGCTACCCGGTAAACATACCCCCATTGACGTGCAAAGTGGTTCCGGTTACGTAACCACCGCCATCACTGGCCAGCCAGGCGACAGCACTGGCAATCTCCGCCGGCTGCCCCAGGCGCCCCAGGGGAATCCCCTGCAAAAGCGCCTCTTTCTGGGCTTCCGGCAAAGCCTCTGTCATGTCCGTCTGGATAAAGCCCGGCGCAACAGAATTCACCGTGATGTTACGTGAGCCAAGCTCGCGAGCCAACGCCCGGGAGAAACCTTCCACACCGCCTTTGGCTGCCGCATAGTTGGCTTGCCCGGCGTTACCCATGGTACCGACCACCGAACTGATATTAATGATCCGGCCCCAACGCGCCTTGGTCATGCCCTTCAAGCATGCCTTGCTAACGCGATAAAGGGAATTCAGGTTGGTATTGATGACATCTTCCCACTCATCTTCCTTCATCCGGAGCATGATGTTGTCGCGGGTAATGCCGGCGTTATT
>NZ_LWEZ01000430.1:0-1012 GCF_001634945.1 Alcanivorax sp. HI0044 | reverse complement strand
AACGGCCGCGTTAATGCCTCATGCTGGAGCGCCTCATGTTGGTGAGAGCGGGCTACCGCGTCCGCCCCGGTTTCTTCGCTCAGGTCCTGCCACTCAATAGCCACCGTGCCAGCATCGAGAATTCGCTGGTGGGGTTCGCCACCCGCCTCGATAAAACGGGTACGCAGGCCTTCATGATTGGCCACCAGAGTATTCAGCGCTCGTTGCAGAGCATCGCGATGCAGCTCACCGCGCACCTCCAATGCCAGCGGCATATGGTAGGCGCCGTTTTCCGGTTCCAGCTGTTGCACAAACCAGAGCCGACGCTGGGCGGCAGAACAGGGCAAGTCACCGTGGCGCGGCACCGGCTGAATCGCCGGCAGGGCATCCACCGGCTGACACAGCAAGGCACATTGCTTGAGCAATGGCTGCTCAAAAATCCGGTTCAGCGGCAAATCCAGCTGGTGCTGATGGCGCAGCCGGTTAACCATCTGTACCGCCAACAGCGAATGGCCTCCCAGATTGAAAAAGTGATCATCACGGCTGACGCTTTCCAGCCCCAGCAGGGATTGCCAGATTGCCGCCAGCACCATTTCGTTATCGGTTTGCGGCGCCTCGCCGCTACTGCCCGTCTGCCATTGGGGCAAGGGCAATGCCTTGCGATTCACTTTGCCCGCTGGCGTCAGCGGCATGGCTTCCAGGGTGATTAGCTGGCTGGGCACCATATAGTCGGGCAGGGAAATGGCCAGTTCAGAAAGGATAGCGGTAACGTCCAGCGATGGGACCTCGCTACCCTCGGTTCGCGGCTCAAGCGCCGCTCCTACCGAGGAGCGTGTGACGATGTAGGCTACCAAGCGATCTCCGCCCGGTGACGGCTGGGCGAGCACCACCGCTTCACGGACCTGCGGATGGGCGAGCAGGCGGCTTTCAATTTCGCCCAGCTCAATACGGAAGCCGCGAATCTTCACCTGCTGATCCACCCGGCCCAGGTATTCCATTACGCCATCGTCCCGGTACTTCACCAGGTCCCCGG
>NZ_LWEZ01000429.1:0-988 GCF_001634945.1 Alcanivorax sp. HI0044 | reverse complement strand
CACGGAACACCAGCTGATTGTCGATGGTGATACCGTCCAGCGCGGGTTCGGTCCAGGTGTGAATACCCCGGTTGTCTGCACGGGCCCGGATGCGCAGTACATTCAGGTTGGTGAGCAGGCCATTGGGCTCCACCAGGAAGGGCGCATTGGGGTTGTCGCCGTCATCATTGAAGTCGGCGATGCCATTGGGCAGGTTGAAAACGCTGCCATCGAGAATTAGATCACCGGCGATATGTTTGACGCCCATGGCGCGTAACTCACGCAGTAGCAGCCACAGCCGTTCTTCGGTGAGTTTGGGGTCGCCACTGCCGACAAAATACAGGTTGCCGTTCAGCGTTTCGTCTTCAATGGTGCCGTCGGTATACAGGCGGGTGTGCCACTGAAACGTGGGGCCCAGCAATTCCAGCGCGGCGTAGGTGGTGATGACCTTCATGATGGAACCGGGGTTCAATGGCATGTCGGCGTTCATGAAGCGGGCTTGCCCGGGGCCATCCAGTGGAATCGAGGCCACGGCCAGATCGGTTTCGGGCAGCTGCAGCTCTTTTGCCACATCCAGCACGGGGGCCATTACCGGCACGGGGACTTCCGCTTGCGCGGGGCGGGCAAGCAGGGTGCTGACCAGGGAGAGGGCCAACAAGAAAAACGCGGGGGATTGTCTGCGGACTGCACTTCTCGGCATGACACGGGGACCTTCAAAATCGTAACGGCAACAACCGCCGGGATAAACGCGGGTTGGGAAACCTCTGAATAACTCTTTGCATGCTCAGCGTGGCCTGAAGCGTGCAGCTGCTGTGTCTTGTTTCGATGGTCAGGGTGGTTCCCTTTCCGAGAGGCAAGGCGCAGCAGATGTGCGCTTCAGGCCACGCCCTTCGGGTCTTCCAGGCTGGCCCGCACTCGTTGTTGCACTTTTTCGATGGATGGACATACACCTTCAAAAGCGCGCCTAGATTGCGAACCAGCCTGAAAGACTGAGTACGCAAAGAGTTAT
>NZ_LWEZ01000428.1:0-940 GCF_001634945.1 Alcanivorax sp. HI0044 | reverse complement strand
GATGTAGGTTTCAAATACCAGGGTGACATCAAAATAGATCAGCTCGTCCAGCGCCAGTAACGCCCGGTCGCGCTCGGCACTGGTCCCCATGGCATCGGTAATATTCTTTACCAGCAGGCTGTGCAGCAGATACACCGCGGACAGGTAGAATTTTGGCTCCACACCAATGCGCTTGTGCACCAGGCCGATACGCAAGCGGTTGTTGGTGTATTCCAGATCGTAAACGCCGGCAAACAGATCCATGATGTAGCGGCGCTGGGCGTTCTCCAGCCGCTCCAGGGTGTCGGCATCGCCGATCAGGGAGGCAATATCCGGGTTGCTGGTCTGGATGCCGTAGAAGGTTTCCACGATATCATCCAGACGGTTTTCCACATGGGTGCGACACTGCAGTAGCGCGGCCACATCCTGATTATCGAACTCCAGCAGACGCTTGCGCCCATCGATTTCCATCTCGGTGATGCGCATCTGCTCGAGCAACGTTTTCATGGTTGAATGCATGCCTTTCCCCTCCGGCCTCAGCAGGCCCCCCTGGCCCATGCAAACTCGCGAGTCCGCTTAATCATACCCCCCGGCATAAAGATCGCCATAGCCCCAAACGAGGTAGCATCACCAAGAGAGACCAACGGTCAGAGCCGGGAAGCTGAACGGGAATCGGAAAGCAGAGATTGGCAGAAAGGGAAAAGAAGAGGGAATAGCCAGGCCGGGCAGGAAACTGCCCGGCCCCGGCAGAATCAGCGTTTCAGGGCACCATCACGGTCGAGCTTGCCGACTACGCTCTTGGCGTAACCTTCCGCACCGCTTTTCAGGTTATAGGGGTTCATGCTGCGGGACTGGGCCTGCCACACCGGCTTTTCTGTCTCGACGTTATAAAGCTGGGTCTGCAGGTAGTAATCAGTGGCATTCTGGTAGTAGCCGGGCTGGTATACCGCGCTGTAGCTGT
>NZ_LWEZ01000427.1:0-758 GCF_001634945.1 Alcanivorax sp. HI0044 | reverse complement strand
GGGCGATAATATTTTTTTCCTGCTTAACTGGCCGGTGGTTAAAGGCGTTATTTATCAGCAGGACAACGACGCCCTTATTTCCAAGGCGCTGGATGTGGTTTGCAAGGGGCGCAGCTGGTTCCCGCGCAGCTACATGGATTACCTGGTCCGTCACCGCAAAACCCCAACCCGTTGCGGGCATGTCTTTGAAAGCCTCACCAGTCGTGAACGGCAGATGCTGGATCATGTGGTGCGTGGCATGAGTAACCATGAAATCGCTGATGCCCTTTGCCTGAGTACGCATACGGTGAAGGCTCATTTGCAAAGCCTTTACCGGAAGGTTGGCGTGAAGAATCGGGTGGGTGTGATGCGCTGGGTGCATGAGAACCACCTGGAAGAGAGCGGAGAGTAGCTGTGTGTGGGCTGCGATTGGCGTGGGTGCCATTCATCTGCAGTCTCCTCGCATTTTCCGGGACAGCGGCCGCCCTGAATGAAAAAGACATGGGGGTGGTTGTCGATCAGACGATTACCCCTATCGGCAAACGGTTTTATCAGCAGTTTGCCTATCAACGTCATTACCTGTTTCCCGATTCGCCTTTCAGTATCAGCATTTATGAGCAACCCTCCGCCCGCAGTGGCAGCATTATTACAGTGAAATCGGACGATACGACGCTGGAGCGCTTTGTGTTGTCGTTTGCGTCCAACTGGGAAGATGCTCGGGTACAGCAGATGGTGCAATCCATTGAATTCAGGGTCCGGCGCATGAAAGTGCTGGATAC
>NZ_LWEZ01000426.1:0-781 GCF_001634945.1 Alcanivorax sp. HI0044 | reverse complement strand
CGCGCCCGGCGATGGCACCTTGCAGATCTGGCGTGATCAGGTGCATCCGGACGATTACCCGGACATCAACGCGGCGTTCCAGCGCGTTATCGCGGGTGAGGGGGACCTGGACACAGAATTTCGGACCCTGCGTCCCGGCGGTGAAATTCGGCATATCCGCGTGCGGGCAGAAACCGTGATGCGCTCTGACGGCGCGGAGACACTGGTGGTGGGCACCAATTGGGATGTGACGGCAGAAAAGGGCATGCAGCAGTCCCTGGCCCATGAGAAAGAGCGCCTGCGCGTTACCCTGACCTCTATTGCCGATGGTGTGGTGGCGACGGATGAGATCGGGCGGGTGACCTTTATGAACCCGGTGGCTGAGTCGCTCACCGGCTGGCGTGAAGCGGAAGCGGAAGGGTTGCCGGTGGGCGATATTCTGATGCTCAGTGACGACAACGCCACGATACCGGTCCCCAACCCGATTAACGTGGCCCTGAGCGGGGGCGATGTGTGTTTTCTGCGCGAAGGCAGCATGCTGCAAAGCCGCGATGGCAGCCGCTACGAAATTCAGGATTCCGCGGCGCCGCTTAAATCGGCGGATGGCCAGGTGACCGGGGCGGTGATGGTGTTTCGGGATGTGACCTCCCGGCGGGCCATGCAGAAGAAGCTGCGCTACCACGCCACCCACGATGCCCTGACTGGCCTTACCAATCGCCGGGAGTTTGAGAATACCTTGCAGGAATCCCTCGACGAGCCGGGGACGGAACACAGCATGCTGTGCTTTATCGACCTGGACCGC
>NZ_LWEZ01000425.1:0-967 GCF_001634945.1 Alcanivorax sp. HI0044 | reverse complement strand
CCCTTTATCGCCATACAATTAATCATGCTGGGCATTCTGGCGTTGTTCCCGGAACTCGCCACCTGGCTGCCGCATACGCTCTACGGATAACAACATGACAGACCATACTGACGACGCACCCCAGCCGATTGGGACCCTTGCCATCCAAACCATCGCCATGCCGCAGAGCGCCAACTGGAATGGCGATATTTTCGGCGGCTGGCTGGTCTCACAGATGGATCTGGCCGGTGCCGTCACCGCCCGCAAAAAAGCCCGGGGCCGCGTGGCCACCGTGGCCATCGACTCCATGGCCTTCCTGCGCCCGGTGCCCGTGGGCGCCGTGGTGAGCTGCTACACCCGGCTGCAGGACATCGGCCGCAGCTCCATGCAGATTCTGGTGGAAGTGTGGGTACGCGAAGACACCGGCACCCTGTCGAAAGTGACCGAAGGGCATTTCACCTTCGTGGCCATCGATGACACCGGGCGGACCCGGGCGGTGCCCAGGGACTGACTGCACACCTCAAACTGCAAGGCGCAGGCTACGAAGCTACTGTAGGAGCACCACTCGAGGTGCGAACCGCGTGCAAACGCGGAAATCGCCCACAGGGCGATCAGGGATTGCAGCGCTCGACAGATCGATCCAGGAACGGCGACAGAAACATGAGCCTCGTCGCGTTCGCACCTCGAGTGGTGCTCCTACAGCGGCTCTGATCAAGCTTTCTTGGCAAGCTCACTACGCACATTCATATACGACTGCTCTGCCACGGCCATGGTCTGCATGGACTCGTCGCGGAAACGGCGGTAGGAGTTGTACACCTTGCGGGCATCCTTGTTGCCCGCCACCAGCGCTTCGATGACCTCATCGCTGGCGTCTTTCAGGGCCTTGAGCACATCGTCAGGCAGGCGACGCAGTTTTACCCCGTGCTTGTTCACCAGCTCATCGAGCGCCGCATTGTTGCGGGCGGTGTACTCGTCAAGCATGTCCTGG
>NZ_LWEZ01000424.1:0-6881 GCF_001634945.1 Alcanivorax sp. HI0044 | reverse complement strand
GTAAGGCGGCTGAGCTCTTCGGTGAGCAGGGCGCGATAAACCGGGCCGGCGGGTTTGTCCAGAAACGGCAGGGCCAGCCTGGCCAGCCGGGCGCGGCCGTCCACGGTGTCCAGGTCGAGCCCTTCGGACAGGTGCCGGAACAGGTAAGTGGACAGGGCGTCGGCCTTGTCAGTAAGTGCTCGCAACGCCTCGGGGCCTTGCTGGCGCACGAGTGTGTCCGGGTCTTCGCCGTCTGGCAGGAACAGGAAACGTACTTGTTTGCCGTCATCCAGAGCCGGCAACAGGGACTCCAGCGCCCGCCAGGCGGCGCGGACGCCGGCCTTGTCGCCATCGAAACAGAGAATCACTTCGTTGACCTGACGAAACAGTTTGCGGGCGTGGTCTTCGGTGGTGGCGGTGCCCAGGGTGGCGACCACGTTGGGCACGCCGTGTTGGGTCAGTGCGATCACGTCCATGTAGCCTTCCACCACATAGAGGCGGTCGCTGCGATCGCGGCTCTGGCGCCATTCCCACAGCCCGTAAAGTTCCTGTCCCTTATGGAAAACCGGGGTTTCCGGGCTGTTCAGGTATTTCGGCTTGCCGTCGCCGAGTACCCGGCCGCCGAAGCCGATGGTGCGCCCGCGGCTATCGCGGATCGGGAAAATGATGCGGTCACGGAACTTGTCGTAGGTGCGGCCGTTATCCTCCCGGCGCACCAGTAAGCCGCCGGTGAGGGCGGTTTCCAGGCTGGTTTCGGTGAGTGACAGACCGTTGATCAAATTATCGTAACCGGGTGGTGCAAACCCGATCGCGAATTTTTTTGCTATTTCGCCGCTCAATCCCCGATTTTTAAGGTAGTTAACCGCTTTTTGCCGCTCTGGCGCCTGGCGTAACTGCTGCGCGTAGAACTTCTCGGCGCGGCTAAGCAGGTCGTAAAGCGATTGAAGGCGGTCCTTCTTTTGCCGGTCGGCGGCGGTTTCCGGCCGGGATTCGGGCACTTCCATGCCGGCGCGGCTGGCCAGTTGTTTGACTGCTTCCGGAAAGCTCAGATGCTCGTATTCCATCAGGAAGCCCACCGCATTGCCGGAGGCGCCACAACCGAAGCAGTAATAGAACTGCTTGTCTGGAGCCACGGTGAAGGAGGGCGTTTTTTCCTGGTGGAAGGGGCAACAGGCGCTGTAGTTGCGGCCGGTTTTTTTCAGCGGCACACGGGCATCAATCAGCTCTACCAGGTCGGTGCGAGCCAACAGGTCATGTGTGAAGTTTTCCGGAATGCGTGCCATATAAGGGTCTGTTAAGTGATCTCAATCGGCCTGCCGAGTCCTGGCCAGGCGTTCGCGCGCAACGGTTAAGTGGACTGATAGCAAAAAACGGCGTGGCTGGATGTGTGCCCCGTCGAACAGGTCCAGAAAATCTCTTCCGGCAGAGAAGCAATAGTAGTGTAGACAGGCCGGGTGGTTTCTGCCAGAAAGGGACGGTATTCAACCAGAAAGTTGGCCATTGTGACAGAGTTAGCGGGTCGCGGGATTGGATACCGGATTGCTGTTGTTGCGCAACAATTTATGAACGATGTTAAGACGAACATTGCTGGTAGAACGGAATTCAGACCCGAATAATGCAATAACGTCACTACAGTAAGGGCGGGAGCCATGGCAGAAGGAAGTGCAGTGGCTGTTCAGGCGTATTTGAACCTGAATGGGGTCGTATGGAAGTTGATGGAGGATGGTTCTCTGGTTCCGTTGGAACCCGGAGAAGCCGTTCTTCCCGATGTCCCTTTGCTGGAGTTTCCGGACAGTAACCCGGAGGCTGATCCGGCGTCTTCTTCAAGCCAGTCCTCGCTGGCCTCCTTCTTTACCAATGTTTCCCGCGATGGTGCTGGCGAAATTCCTTCTTCCGGGTATGACACCCGTGGTGTAGCCGATGCCGGGGAGAGTTCCCGTGATGCCAAGCAGGGTCCACCCCCGGACCTGCTCCCCAACGATGCCGGCATCAGTATCCGGATTCAGGATGGCGGCGACGGTTATGTAAACCGTTTCGAGCAGGATGCGGTGGATCTGGTGGGTACTACCACCGATATTCTTGATGACACCGTGGTGGATGTGATTGTTCTGGATGCCCAGGGCGGCTCTGTCACCTTTACGGCCGTGGTGCAGGATGGCCGCTTCTCAGTGCCCGGTGCAGACCTGAGTTCACTGGCAGAAGGCCCGCTCACCGCGGTGGCCACTTACCAGGATCCTTACGGCAACCGGGTTACCGGCACCGACGACAGCATCAAGGATACGCTGGCCAGTGGTGTGGATGTGGAAGCCGCCACTGGCACTGATGATGTGGTCAACGCGGTGGAAGCGGTGGACAACACCCTCAGCGGCACCTTTGCCGATGTGCAGGCCGGTGCCGACGTGGAGGTGACCGTCAGTGGCGCCGGCCATGGGGATCTGGTCTTTACCACTACGCTGGATGCCAGCGGTCACTGGTCGATTCCCGATGTGGACCTGGATGTCTTCGACGACGGCACGCTGACGCTCACCGCCAGCACCGTGGACCAGGCCGGCAACCCGGCGACCATCACCGATACCGTAGACATGGACACCCAGGCGGCGATTACCGCCGAGTTTGTGGACGCCCAGCAGCCTGACGGGGTCGCTGCGGGAGTGGCGGAGCTGGTCTTTGCTGGCGGTTACCGTTAAATCGCTGCTTGTCGGCTTACGGCCTTCGGTCTAAGCCGACCACGGTGCATCCAGGTAGGCTGCGGTGTTTGTGCGTATCGTAGACGCAGGGAAACAGTGTTCGTCGTCAATAGACGAATAAGGGGGAGGCTTGAGTGTTATTGCTGGAGTCTGGTTCAGCCCAGTTTGGCGCGAACCTTGCCACTGGCGGCGCCCATGTCGGCACGACCCTGCAATTGCGGCTTGAGAATGCCCATCACCTTGCCCATATCCTGCATACCGGACGCACCGGTTTGCGCCATGGCGTCATCGATAAGGGAATCGATTTCGGCATCGGTGAGCTGGGTGGGGAGGAATTCCTGGAGTATCACGATTTCCGCTTCTTCGGTTTCCGCCAGTTCAGGGCGGTCCGCCTCACGGTATTGTGTGGCTGAATCCTTGCGCTGCTTGATCAGCTTGTCGAGCAACGCCAGTACACGGGCATCATCGGGCTCGATGCGCTCGTCCACTTCGATTTGCTTGATCGCTGCCAGCGCCATACGAAAAACGCCAAGACGCGCCTTTTCTTTGGCACGCATGGCGTCTTTCATGGCTGCAGTGAGCTGCTCTTTGAGCGCACTCATCAGACGTTTATACCTTTATACCTTAGTACAAACGTTTGCGTGCCAGTTGCTCACGCTGCAGTTTTTTAAGGTGACGCTTGACGGCTGCGGCACGCTTGCGCTTACGCTCTTGTGTGGGCTTCTCGTACTGCTCGCGACGACGCACTTCAGAGAGAATACCCGCTTTTTCACAGCCACGCTTGAAACGGCGCAGGGCCACATCAAACGGTTCGCCTTCTTTCACCTTCACCTGAGGCATGAAGAATCACCTTCCTAGAAATTAGAGTTTATGGGTTCGCCGCGGGCTCAGGTGGTCCCGGGGTGCGGCGAGGCGGGGATTCTACCTGAGTGGTGAATAAATGCAAATCCGGACGTCTGGCGCTATCATGGCGCCGCAATTTCACAGGGTTGAGCACCATGCGCGTATTGGGTATTGAATCAAGCTGCGACGAGACCGGCGTGGCCATCTATGACACCGAACAGGGCCTGCTGGGGCAGGCGCTCTATAGTCAGGTGGAGATGCATGCCCGTTATGGCGGGGTGGTGCCAGAGCTGGCCAGCCGTGACCATGTGCAGCGGGCTCTGCCGCTGGTGCGTGATGTGATGGAGCAGGCTGGTACCCACCCCGAGCAGCTGGATGGTATCGCCTATACCGCTGGTCCGGGCTTGGCTGGCGCTTTGCTGGTGGGCGCCGGCGTGGCCCGTTCACTGGCGTTCGGCTGGGATCTGCCTGCGGTGGCGGTGCATCACATGGAGGGGCACCTGTTGGCGCCGTTGCTGGAACCCAATGCGCCGGCGTTTCCGTTTGTGGCGCTGCTGGTCAGTGGCGGGCATACCCTGCTGCTGGATGCCCAGGGGCTGGGGAATTATGCCATTCTGGGGGAATCGGTGGATGATGCTGCCGGTGAAGCGTTTGACAAGGCCGCCAAAATGATGGGCCTGGGGTATCCGGGTGGGCCGCGCATTGCTGGGCTGGCCCAGCAGGGCGCGGCAGGGCGGTTTCGTTTTCCCCGCCCGATGACGGATCGCCCGGGGCTGGATATGAGCTTTTCCGGCCTGAAGACGTTCACCCTGAACACCATTAACGATCTGGGTGGCAAAGAGGCCTTGAGCGAGCAGGATCGGGCCGATATTGCCCGCGCCTTCGAGGAAGCGGCGGTGGATACCCTGGTGATCAAATGCCGCCGGGCGGTGGAACAGACCGGACACAAACGGTTAGTGATGGCGGGTGGCGTGAGTGCCAACCGTTCCCTGCGGGCAAAGCTGGGTGAGCAGATGGCCAAGCGTGGTGTGGAACTGTTTTACCCGGCGCCGCAATACTGCACCGACAACGGCGCCATGATTGCCTTTGCCGGGGCGTTGCGTTTGCAGGCGGGTGAGTCTGCGGAGTTGCCGATCAAAGTGCGCCCAAGGTGGCCGCTAACTGAGCTGGCGGGGCTGTAAACCCAGTTGAAAGTTTAAAGTTCAAAGTTTAAACGCGGATTAGGCTGTCCTGCTTTGCCATGCTCTGCCCGCGATGAGGGTAATGTCGCGGGCAATGCCTGTCAAAACCCGAGGCGCGTTGACGCGCTTTTCAACTTTGAACTTTCAACTTTACACTGCGGCTCAGTCTTTCTTCCTGAACCCCAGTTCTTCCCCGCGCAGGATTTTCTGCAGGTTGCTGCGGTGCCGGGCAATCATCACCAGAGACAGGGCCAGCATGGGCCAGAAGGCCTGGGGCAGCCAGGCGAAAATACAAGCTGGCGCTACCACAAAGGCACTGAGTGAGGCGATGGAGGAGATACGGTTAAGCGCAAAGACCAGCAGCCAGGTGCTACCGGCAACCAGCCCACTGGGCCAGTGCAGGGCGAACAGCAACCCAAAAGCCGTGGCCACGCCTTTACCGCCCTGAAAGTGAAAGAATACCGGATACAGGTGGCCCAGGAAGGCGAAAGCACCGACCATTGCCGCGACAAAGGGGCCCATATCCAGATAGCGGGCCAGCACTACGGGGATCACCCCTTTGAGTACGTCGCCGAGTAGTGTGAGGGCGGCGGCGGGTTTGCCGCCGATGCGCAGCACATTGGTGGCCCCGGGGTTATTGGAGCCCTCCGTGCGCGGGTCCGGGTAGCCGAACAGCCGGCAAACCAGGATGGCACTGGAAATGGAGCCCATCAGATAGCCGGCCACGCACAATGGCAGTAACCAGAACCAGACTTCCTGTAATGTCCCTGCTTGCACCGGCTATAATCTCCCTTCGCATCGCTGTGTAATACACGGGGTGACATTGTACACAGCACGACGTTATTGCCTGCGCTGCAAGCGTAACATCTGATTACCTGAAATGGGATTCATTCGCCAGGGTGCTGTCGCCAATGAATGCCACGCCAAGAGATCGAGTATGGATATTGTTTATATCAATGATTTGAAAGTGGATACCGTGATCGGCATTTTCGACTGGGAGCGCCGTATTCGCCAGACCGTGAGCCTGGATCTGGAAATGGCGGCGGATATCCGTAAAGGCGCGGCGTCGGACCATATTGATGACGCCCTGGATTACAAGTCTATTGGCAAGCGGTTGATCGCCTTTATCGAAAGCAGTGAGTTTCAGCTGGTTGAGACTCTGGCTGAGAATGTGGCACAGCTGGTGCTCAACGAGTTCCAGGTGCCGTGGCTGAAGTTGCGGCTCAGCAAGCCGGGCGCTCTGCGTGGGGCCCGGGATGTAGGCGTGATTATTGAGCGGGGTGAGCGTCCCGATGGGTGAAGGGCTGAAGAGTGAAGCGTCTCAGGCTCAGGTATTTCTCAGCCTGGGCTCCAATATCGATCGTGAGCACAATATTCGCTCCGGACTGAATGCCCTTGCCCGGGTGTTCGCGCCATTGGCGATCAGCCCGGTGTACGAAAGCGAAGCGGTGGGGTTCGACGGCGATGCTTTTTATAACCTGGTGGTAGGGCTGCAAACGACATTGAGTGTTGGTGAGCTGACTGCCTGCCTGAAAGGCATCGAGAAGGACCATGGTCGGGTGCGGGGCGAGAAGAAGTTTGCCAGTCGAACCCTGGATATCGACATTCTTACCTACGACGATCGCGTGGGTGAGGTGGATGGCGTCCAGCTGCCCCGCGACGAAATTCTCAAACATGCTTTTGTGTTGAAGCCGCTGGTGGATCTGGCCCCGGATGCGCTGCACCCGGAAACCCAAACGTCTTATCAGGCATTGCTGAAAGCAGCAGATTTCAGTGGGCAGGATTTGTGGGTGGTGCCGTTCGAGGATAAGTAACGGCGGTTTTTATATGCCGTCTTCTCTCCCAATGAGTCCCTGCACCCCTGTGGGAAGCGGTGCAGAGCGTTTTACCGGGGTTCCCTGGTTTGCGTTGCAGCGTGTGGCGTGAAGCGTGTTGCGTCTCTCTTAAGGAACCTCTGAAAAACTCCTTGCATGCTCAGCGTGGCCTGAAGCGTGCAGCTGTTTCGTCTTGTCTTGATGGTCAGGGTGGTTCCCTTTCCGAGAGGCAAGGCGCAGCAGATGTGCGCTTCAGGCCACGCCCTTCGGGTCATTCAGGCTGGCCCGCACTCGTTGTTGCGCTTTTTCGATGGATGGACATACACCTTCAAAAGCACGCCTAGATTGCGAACCAGCCTGAAAGACTGAGTACGCAA
>NZ_LWEZ01000423.1:0-788 GCF_001634945.1 Alcanivorax sp. HI0044 | reverse complement strand
TCCCGCTGGCCTGGGCCCATGCCCACCGCGACCTGAAGCAGCAGCTTGGACAATTATTTCCCGATGACGTGCTGTTACAGGTGCCCTGGGCCTGGTTACAGGAATACCCGCGGTTATTGGGGGCCATCGACCACCGCCTGGATAAGCTTGGCGGTCAGATCGGCAAGGATCGCACTCTCAGTGCGGAGCTGGAGGCGTACAGCAAACAGCATGAAACCCGCGCTGCAGGGGCGCCGTTATGGAAGCAACCCGAGCCCTTGCAGCGGTTTTTCTGGATGCTGCAGGAATACCGGGTGAGCCTGTTTGCCCAGCAACTGGGCACCAAATTGCCTGTGTCGGCGAAACGACTGAATAAACAGTGGGAGTTGTGCTGATAAGGGCGATGTACGGTGAACATGCTGGCCTGCTGCGCCGCAACCTACAGTGAAAGACGCAAACAGGCCTTTGAACGACCGTAATAACCAACAAATGGGCCCTGGTGCCTTTGCGCCGGGCCCGTTGAATCCGGATAATCGACCCATTATCTAATTTGCTGTAGCAGGGCGGCTGGCCCTGCATTAGTGCGAGGACTCGCTTGTGAGCTATTCGGTTGTAATCAGTGGTACCGGCCTGTGGACCCCGGACCAGACCATCACCAACGATGAACTGGTGGAATCATTCAATGAATACGTGGAGCGTTATAACGCCCGCAACGCACAAGCCATCGAGGCCGGCGAGCTGGAAGCCCTGGGGCCGTCCAACAGTGCTTTTATTGAAAAAGCGTCAGGTATCAAGCAGCGTTATGTGAT
>NZ_LWEZ01000422.1:0-865 GCF_001634945.1 Alcanivorax sp. HI0044 | reverse complement strand
CTTGAGGGCCGCCATGGTGGCCAGCGCATCCGCTCTCACGTCTTCACTGTTATCCACCACCACCACCAGGCGACCATCACTCAGGGTGTCACGCAGCATTTGCGGCAGGTCAGCGCGGTCAATATCGAAATGACGCAGCAACGCGTCGACCACCACATTGGCATCATGGGGCTCACTGCCATCGATGCGAACCACTTCCATGTCGGCCAGCAGCGCCATCACTGCCTGCCCGAGCAGAGTAGACACACCGCTGCCCGTGTCGCCTTCTATAGCCACTACCG
Organism: Alcanivorax sp. HI0044; assembly: GCF_001634945.1. NCBI lineage: Bacteria > Pseudomonadati > Pseudomonadota > Gammaproteobacteria > Oceanospirillales > Alcanivoracaceae > Alcanivorax > Alcanivorax sp. HI0044. Next base: position 584 of record NZ_LWEZ01000422.1, on the reverse strand, counting down.
AGCCCAGCCCGGCATGGGCAGTCATGGCATCCAGGAAATCCCCTCGCGAGGCCCCGCTATAGAAACGTTCGTCATCATGCTCCACAAAAAGCCTCCAGCGTTTTTTGCAATGCCACTTCATCATAGTCGGCCGTTACCACAGCCTTACCCAGCGCGCGCAACAGCACAAGGCGTAACTGGCCGTTATGAACCTTCTTGTCCATGGCCATTAGATCGACAAATTGTTCCGGCGTCATATCTTTAGGGGCCGCCACAGGCAGCCCCCAAGTGGACAGCAACGCCACCACGCCCGGCTCCAGATCATCCGGCACCCAGCCAAGCTCAGCCGACATCCTGATCGCCATCAACATGCCCACGGCTACCGCCTCGCCATGCAACCACTGACTGTAGCCCGTAGCCGTCTCGATCGCGTGCCCGAAGGTATGCCCCAGATTCAACAGGGCACGATTGCCCTGCTCGGTTTCATCGTCCGCCACCACCTGCGCCTTGTTTTCGCAGCTACGGAAGATGGCCTCGGAGATGACCGACTCTTCTCTGGACAACAGCTTGCTGTTATTGGTTTCCAGCCACTGGTAGAAATCCGG
>NZ_LWEZ01000421.1:0-1029 GCF_001634945.1 Alcanivorax sp. HI0044 | reverse complement strand
AATGGTCACCGGCGTGACCGTAACGAAATTGGAGGAATTATTGCCGCTGGATGTTTCGCCGTTATTGGTGATCTGACGATTGGATACCATCCGCTCGCCGGCATCGCTGAAATCCCCATCCCGGTTCCAGTCGAACCAGACGTTCAGGTAACCCGAACCGTATGTGGTCACCGACAGTTCGCTTTGCTGCCCCGGAAAGATGGATTGATCATTCAGAGCGCTTCCGCCCAGGGTAACGCCATCTTCATCGTCAAAGTTGACAACCGCGCCCCCCGCCCCATCAAGGTCATCACCGTCCGCGCCCGCACTGGCTTGCTGCGCACTTTCATGGTCTGGCACCAGACCGGCACCTAAACCCAGAAAACTGCTTACAGCCTGTCGGGCAGCCACATAGGGCGAAGGGGCATCGCCGTAATCCGTATTGCCGTCCACCACATCATCGAAATCGTCAACACGCAGAGACAAATAGGAAACACGCCGGGCGGTACTCGACGAGCTTTCTGTTCCGTACGCATTATCATTCTGAACCCGAAAAGACGCACTGGATGTTTCCGAAAACACCACACTGGCACGGCACTCGGGCTCGACGGTTGTGGCACCGTCGGTGCAATCAGTATCCCGCCCTTTTATGCGCGTGTTATAGCCGCCAGACGCCGATGAAGAAACGGTGGTATCCGTGTTAACGGACACATAGGAACGCGTTTTTTCACCGGTGTTGAAGTAAAGGTCATCACTGCCCGTGCTAGAGTTGTTACTGTCCAGATCGAACCCGGTAACGATCAACCGGTCCACAACAACAGGCGTGGTGGTTCCCTGACGAACCACCGTTAACCGCAAATCCTGGTAGGCAATATTTTCGCCGTTATCCTTGTCTCGCAAACTGGCAAACAACACGCCCTCTTCCACCCCCAGACACTGAAAGCTCCCGGCCTGATCATTGTCTTCCTGCAGCACCTGAACCAGAACATCCAGCGCCTGACCGTCGTAGCTTGCGGATGTACCAAACCGGTATGTCGCCTGAGAGCAGTC
>NZ_LWEZ01000420.1:0-1062 GCF_001634945.1 Alcanivorax sp. HI0044 | reverse complement strand
TCGCCGAGCTTCTGCTTCACCTCATTGGACAGGCCTTTTACCTGGCCGTAATCGAATTCCGCCGGCAGCGCGGTGGTTTCCGCCGCCCGCAGTTTTTCGATCTCGTCGGCCTGGCGGTCAATATACCCTGCGTACTTGGCAAGAATTTCCATCTGCTCGATGACCGCCGCATCCGGGCGCTCCGCCAACGACACTGCATCCGCCAGGCTGGCGTAGGTCAGCTCCGGGCGCTTGAGCAAGTCGAGCAGATTGTATTCGTGGGCCAGGGGCTTCTCGATCAGGGCATTCACCGCCTCGGCTTGCGGCGTTTTCGGGCGCACCCAGGTGCTCTTCAGGCGCAGCTCTTCCTGCGCCATGCCCTCGCGCTTGGCATTAAAGGCAGCCCAACGTTCATCGTCCACCAGGCCCAGCTCGCGGCCTTTTTCGGTGAGTCGCAGATCGGCATTGTCTTCACGCAGCAACAGCCGGTATTCCGCGCGGCTGGTGAACATGCGATAAGGCTCCTGGGTGCCCATGGTGATCAGATCATCCACCAGCACACCGATGTAGGCCTCGTCCCTGCGCGGGGTCCAGGCGTCTTTGCCCTGGCTCAGCAGCGCCGCATTCAGGCCCGCCAGCAACCCCTGGGCACCCGCTTCTTCATAACCTGTGGTGCCGTTGATCTGGCCGGCGAAGAACAGCCCCGGCATGTGCTGGGTTTCCAGGCTATGTTTGAGATCCTGGGGATTGAAATAGTCGTACTCGATGGCGTAACCCGGACGGGTGATATGGGCGTTCTCGAAACCCCGAATGGAACGCACCGCCTGCAGCTGCACATCAAACGGCAGGCTGGTGGAAATGCCATTGGGGTATAGCTCGTGGGTATTGAGCCCTTCCGGTTCCACGAAAATCTGGTGGCTGTCCTTGTCCGGGTAGCGGTTCACCTTGTCTTCGATGGACGGGCAGTAGCGCGGCCCCACCCCATCAATCACCCCCGTAAACATGGGGCTGCGGTCAAAACCGCTGCGAATGATGTCGTGGGTCTGGGCATTGGTATGGGTGATATAGCAGCACACCTGCTGC
>NZ_LWEZ01000419.1:0-1424 GCF_001634945.1 Alcanivorax sp. HI0044 | reverse complement strand
AACCACAGACGAACTGTTCACTTCCGGCATCAAGGTCTTCGGTTTATCGCTACTACTGTTCTTCATTTACAGTCAGTTTGCGCGCACCGAGCCAGCTCGCATCGCGCCGTTCTCACAGGCAGTTCCCGCAAGCCTGAAACGGCTTGTCCCCCTGCTGCCTTACGTCATTGTCATTGGCACCGTGGTGGTGGTTTTCAGGGATGTCCTGGATGCGCAGCTTAACGAGAACTATGCGCCCATCATCTTGCCGGTGATCATGCTGGCTGTGCTGATCTATGAAAAATTCAGCCGCCATTTCCTGCATCTGTGCGCCGCCGTACTGGCTCTCCTGCTGATCCATTCAAGCTATGACGTCTGGTTGGTCAGCAACGCACTGGATGCCGGCAATATTCCATCTGGCACCTCCGAGAACCAGCTTTCCGATACGTTAACCGGGCTGTTCTGGCGAAACCTGATTCTCGGCATCAGTTTGCTTATCCATTATTTGTTCAAACCCAGCGGCGAGGTATCAGAGCTGCCCGCTGAGGAAGAAGGCGTTGGAACCACCCTGGAAAGCTCTCTGCGCTTTTCTACTAACGAAACCACCGGACATATTGGTGCCCTGCTCATGCTGATGGCACTGACCGTCAGCATGGGGGGACTATTGGAACGCTCCGGCATCATGGAAGCCTTGCCGGAAACCTTCCCTTCGATTTGGGTCGCCATGACGTTGTTGGTGGTGACCATGGTCATCATCGGCATGATCATGGACCCCTTTGGTGCAGTGATTCTGGTGAACGCGACCATCGCCCAGGTCGCCTTTGATAACGGCATCGCCCCACTGCACTTCTGGATGATCAGCCTCGTCGCCTTCGAGCTGGGCTATCTGTCCCCCCCGGTCGCATTGAATCACCTGCTAACCCGTCAGGTCGTCGGTGATGACGAAGTGGAAAGCGCCAAAGTCATCAACGGTTCCTTCTACCGGCGCTACGAAAAATACCTGCTACCCATTGCCGTCATGCTTACGGCCCTGTTGCTGGTCGCCTTTGTGCCGCTGCTCTCTGACAACCTGCATCACTGGCTATTCCAGAAAATAGACGTCACAGGGTGATCAGGGTCGCAAACTGCCAAAAACCCTTGCAGGGCTCGCGTTACCCGCCCTGCAAGGCCCCTGTTTCCTATCGTCCCGGAATAACTGATACTGTAAAGTATGCGGATATGTCAGGGAGATAACGGATGAGTAAAACGCAAGAACCCCGCGCTTCACGCGAAACCGAAGCGCTTCCCAAGACGGTGAAACCCGCCCTGCTATTCTTGCTGTTCCTGTTCGGGGTGGTTGCCTCCATGGCCACAGCCGCTTACGTTGTTGACAGAATGATTTACGGATAAGTCATATGGCCACAGCAATGGACAACCGACGCCACCCCCGGATAAGCCGGGAAGAG
>NZ_LWEZ01000418.1:0-1083 GCF_001634945.1 Alcanivorax sp. HI0044 | reverse complement strand
GATGACGTTCCAGGTTGGATCAGTAAGGCCCGCTTTGGGCTCAATTTTATCCCGGATGTTTATCCCTTCAATGTGCAGACCAGTACCAAGGTTCTGGAATATTGTGCTGCGGGCCTGGGGGTCGTGACCAATGATTATGAATGGATCCGGAATTTCGAGACTTGTCATCATGCCAGTTTTTATAAAATAGAATCTGGCCTGGCTGATTTGAAGGCTATGGATCCACAGGGCTTTTCGGCTTCTGTGGACTCACTGGAATGGTCTTCTTTGTTGGAACGTTGCGGCCTCGAGGAGTTTCTTGTTGCTTGTGCTTCGGTTAGCGAGCGCCGAACCCCGTGAGAACTGTTCTGATGGTTTTGAGTACAATCAGAATGTCCACCCATAGCGACAGATTCTTGATGTAAAAGAAGTCATGCTCGACCTTTTCCCGGGTTGACTCCGTGCATACCGCATACCCCTGGCTCACCTGAGCCCAGCCTGTGATGCCAGGCTTGACGATATGCCGGTAGCTATAAAAAGGCACTTCCTGCTCGAATTGCTCTACAAAGCCTCTTTGCTCAGGGCGAGGTCCGATCAGGCTCATATCACCTTTCAGTACATTCAGAAACTGTGGAAGTTCGTCCAGACGGAATTTTCGGATAAAGCTGCCAAAGCGGGTGATCCGGTGTTCGTCCATGTCTGCAAAACGCGGAGTGTCATCATCTTCCGGGATCATGGAACGGAATTTGTACATGCGAAAGGGGATGTTCTTTTGCCCGACTCGTTCCTGAATAAAGAGGACAGACCCTTTGGATTCAAAGCGAATGATAGTGGCCAGGATCAAGGAAACAGGCAGCACGATTGGGCTGAGCAGGGCGACAGAAGCAATGTCGATTAGCCTTTTGGCAATGACATAAACGGCGCTGGGCTGCAGGGAATCCATGTCATGGATGCTCAGCATGTTCAGATCGACTTTTCCATTGATGGCTTCGTTCAGCGCTTTGCTGCTGATAATCGTTGTGCCGGATGCGCTGTGATGGGCGACATAGCGCAACCAGTTGTCTTCAATTTTGGATTCGGTGTCCACGATAAGTGCATCGTATC
>NZ_LWEZ01000417.1:0-1347 GCF_001634945.1 Alcanivorax sp. HI0044 | reverse complement strand
AGGCCCTGCACGACCGGGTCGTCGGCCAGAATGAGGCTGTAGAAGCGGTGGCCAATGCGGTGCGCCGCTCACGGGCCGGGCTGTCGGATCCGAACCGGCCCAACGGCAGTTTCCTGTTTCTTGGCCCCACTGGTGTGGGCAAGACAGAGCTGTGCAAGGCACTGGCCAGCTTCCTGTTCGACACCGAAGAGGCCATGGTGCGCATCGACATGTCCGAGTTCATGGAGAAACACTCCGTGGCGCGGCTGGTGGGTGCGCCTCCGGGCTATGTGGGTTACGAAGAAGGTGGCTATCTCACTGAACTGGTGCGGCGTAAGCCCTACTCTGTGGTGTTGTTGGACGAGGTGGAAAAAGCGCATCCGGATGTGTTCAACATTCTGTTGCAGGTGCTGGATGATGGACGCCTGACGGATGGCCAGGGCCGCACCGTGGACTTCCGCAACACGGTGGTGGTGATGACATCCAATCTGGGCTCTGACCTGATCCAGAAACTGGCGGGAGCCGATGCGGAGTCCGCCAGTGACTACGAGGCGATGAAGTCCGCGGTGATGGAGGTGGTGGGTAATCACTTCCGGCCAGAGTTTATCAACCGTGTGGATGAAACCGTGGTATTCCACCCGTTGGCCAAGGACCAGCTCAAGGGGATCGCGTCGATTCAGCTGGGCTTTTTGCAAAAAAGACTGGCGGAGCGGGATATCGGCTTGCAGCTAAGCGATGCGGCGCTGGACAAGCTGGTGGACGCTGGTTTCGACCCGGTCTATGGGGCGCGGCCGCTCAAGCGGGCCATCCAGCAGCAGCTGGAAAATCCGCTGGCGCAATCGCTACTGAGGGGTGAATACCTTCCCGGAGATACCGTTCACGTGGACGTGGAAGACGAGCGGTTTACCTTCAAGCGTTAAATTGAGGGAAGTCGTCTGTAAACAAAAACCGCCGACATCGATGTCGGCGGTTTTTTATTGGCGCAGTGACTGCCGGCAGACGCGCCCTTAGCGAGCCTCGCACTTTTCCAGCGCGCTGCGGGTGTCTTCCACCATTTTGTCTCTGGCTTCCTGATCCAGCACTTCCATTTCGCCGGTCTCCGGGTTCTTGCGCCGCACGGTAGGTTTGTTTGTCAGTGTTTCCAGGTTCTTGCGGTGTTGTTCGCAGCGCTCCTGGGCGACGGCATCCGGTTCCGTTTTTAAGCGTTGCTCTTCTTTGGCCTGGGTTGCTGCGGCTTCTTTGGCTTTTTGTGCCGCGTTGCGCTTGGCCTCAAGGGCCTCAATCGCCTCGCTTTGATCGGAACTGGCATTGGCCCGGGTGTTTACTTCAGAGGCGTTTACGCCCTGCGGTGGCTGGGCGTCGTAATGG
>NZ_LWEZ01000416.1:0-1263 GCF_001634945.1 Alcanivorax sp. HI0044 | reverse complement strand
GAATTTTCCGGTTTCCACCAGGCGCCGGTTCGCCATGCGATCCAGCTGCCCGGTGAACACCAACGGCTTGGCCGCAGCGGCGCCCAGATAGCCCCCCATCAACGACAGGTTTCGCAATACCAGCTCACCGGAGAGGCCCACCCGGTGCGAGACATCACAGGCCAGGCGCAGTTTTTCCCGATCCAGCCAGATCGGTTCATGGTCGATCTGGTTGAACAGTGCGGTGAGCGCCTGCGGCGGGTTCTCAACACTGTCGATGCCATGCTCCAGCGCCTGGTCCACCAGCTTGCGCCCCTCACCTGCCGGCAAGCCCTTGTACATGTGCACGACCGCGTCCGCCAGGGTGTCGCCCATCAGCATGTGTTCGCGAATCACCCGCATCTGCCCTTCACTGGGCTGCGGATCGGAACCGATCATCAGTGAAAACAGTTTGCGCACCCGGCGCATCTGCCGGCGCTCGGGGTCGCCTACCCGGTTCAGATCAGCATGGTCCAACGGGCTGGTTGCCAGCATTGCGGTCATTCTTTTTGCTCCTTGCCCTCAATTCAGCGGGCGCTAGAACCGACAGAAAGAATGGCGCCGAATGACAGAAACATTTGGCACTTTTTTATCCACCCGGGCTTTGCTAGTTTCCCTGCTTTAACCTTATTGTTTGCGGTAGCTCCGGCTCACCGCCATCTCTCACAACATGACCCAGGAAAGTGTTTATGCCCGCGTCCACCTCAGCTGTACAGCGCCTCAATACCTTATGGTTTCTGGTGCTCTCTGCGCCCTTGCTGATTGGCATCGCGGTCGCTGGCCTGGTCTGGTTCGGGAACTACACCGCATCCCTTGAACTGCTGCCGCAAGACACCCTGCGCATGGCGGCCATGGGCGCCATGGCACTGATGTTGATCGTGGCACGACCGCTACGTAATGCTCTGCTGTCACCCAGGGCTATTGCCGGCCGACCGATCCAGACCGCCACCCCTGCGGACCCCTCCGGCGACACAGCGGCGCTCAAGGTACAGGCCAGCATGTTTATGCTGCTGGGAATCCTGGATGCCGTTTCCATGATTGTTATCGCCCTCAGCCTGATGCAGGCGGATGCCCTGCTCGCCCTGCTCAACGGGGTCTACACACTGGTGCTTGCCGTCATCGCCCGCCCGGATTTCGCTGCATTAATCGATGCCACACGTAAGCAACTGACCCATAACGGGTAATTGCCAAATCAGAGTCCTATTGAACACCTTGCGACATGTCTTGTTAATGAACAGCGTTTAA
>NZ_LWEZ01000415.1:0-674 GCF_001634945.1 Alcanivorax sp. HI0044 | reverse complement strand
TTTGTCTTTGTGCTGACCCCTGAACGACTGCCCATTCTCGAGACGCAACGCGCCGTTGCCTCCCTGACAGAAAATGACATCCCGGTGGCGGGCGCCGTGGTTAACCGGGTGCTGCCGGATGCCACAGACAGCGCGTTTTTCGCAGCCCGCCATGCACGCCAGCAACGGCACATGGATGAGCTGGCACACGCTTTGGGCGCGCTACCTCGCAAGGACTTGCCACTGCAGGAAGATGACATTCAGGGACTGGAGGCAATCCGGACATTTGCAGGATTGCTCGGCAATGGGGATCACTGAGCTTCAACCACAAGCGTATTGCTTGCGTGTTGCGTGAACCGTGTCGCGGCCGCAGAGCGGCACAAAAAAAGCCCGCACTCATCAAGTGCGGGCTTTTTATTTGGCGGAGGGGGTGGGATTTGAACCCACGGACGGTCTCCCGTCGCCGGTTTTCAAGACCGGTGCATTCGGCCACTCTGCCACCCCTCCAAGGTGGCAGCAATAATACATGAGCAATAAGACCAGTCAACGTCGAAGCCACAATACCGTGCACGACTGGTTGAGTTTTGATCGCCGAGCGGACCCGTTCAGCTCAATCGGAATAACGACGAAAGATGCGCTGCTTGGCGCGCTCGTATTGCGCCTGGTTGATAGCCCCTTCCTGCATCAGCCGGCGG
>NZ_LWEZ01000414.1:0-776 GCF_001634945.1 Alcanivorax sp. HI0044 | reverse complement strand
ACTGCCTGGTGTCTTCCGCCAAGAAAGACAACATGCGACTCATCGCTGTGGTCATGGGCACCGCCTCCGAAAGCGCCCGTGCCCGCGAATCCCAGAAACTGCTGACTTACGGTTTCCGCTTCTTCGAAACCTACAAGGCATATAGCGCCGGTGACGTGCTAGACACCGTGGATGTGTGGATGGGTAAACAGGATCAGCTGCGTCTGGGCCTGGCGGAAGACCTGGTACTGACCATTCCCCGCGAAAGCCATGAAAACCTGAAAGCGGAAATCAGTGTCACCCCGCAACTAAAAGCCCCTATCCTGGAAGGCCAGCAGTACGGCACCCTGACCGTGAACATGAACAACGAGGTGCTGGTCAAGAAGCCCCTGGTCGCACTGGAACCGGTCGAAGAAGCGGGTATTTTCACCAAGCTCTGGCACCATATTCTGCTGTTCTTCAAAGGTCTGTTCTGATAACACAGAACGCTTGATGCCAGGCGCCTGATGCAATAGAAAACCGTCGCAGTCCGTCTCGTCCTATCGAGCCGGCACTGCGCCGGTTTTGCATCCAGGCCAGGCAGGTGCGCTAGACTGGTACCGTCACTCTCACGTCGAGCCCTTTCACCATGCCCCAGGTTTATCTCAACGGCCGCTTTATGGCCCCCGAAGACGCTCAGATCTCCCCGATGGACCGGGGCTTTCTGTTTGCCGACGGGATTTACGAGGTTATCCCTGCTTATAACGGCGTGTTGTTTCGCTTCGAAGAACACCTGGCTCGTCTGGAGCGGTCCCTGG
>NZ_LWEZ01000413.1:0-7135 GCF_001634945.1 Alcanivorax sp. HI0044 | reverse complement strand
GCACTAATCGGCAGCCTTAATCCGCTTACGGCCAGCCGCCTTGATAGCCGTTATATCCAACGGTTTCGGTTCCCCGCTGGACTCACCCTCAGCGAGGGCTTGCCTCAGCATGGCAAGACGTTCTTTGGTCTGTTGGTCCCTTCGGATGAGATCGCGGATGTACTCACTATCGTTGCCAAAGTGGCCGCTTTCAATCTGGGCTTTCACCCAGCCGTCTTGCTGTTCGGTCAGCGTGATGGTTTTCCGGTGCATGCTCATGGCTGGTGCTCCTAACATGGCAGAGGTATGACATTATCATACTCTTTCCTCGCGCCGAATCAATGCTCATCTTCTTGCCACCCAACGCCGCGCTTTGCGGCAAATTTGTAGCGCAGCGAAAAATTTGTCCGACAACAGCGCCTTGTTAACTTTCATAAACCACCATGTCCGCACCGAACGCTAAGCGAGACAGCTTAGCTGTTTTAGTTATAACGTTCTCGTCTTCGTCTAAGTACCTAGAGAGCTTGCCAAAACCCAAGCTGTCGTGTTTTTGAAATACGTACAGCATCTGATCATAAAGCTCTTCCCAATTGTCTTTATGAAACTGCCGATAACCATTCCGTTCTTTAAATATGGAAACGTAACGCTCTAATGCGTCAGTCTTAAAACTCATCCTGTGTTCGACCGGCTTTGGTTCTGAGCAGAAATAGACCTGCGACTCTGATTGATTGAAACAGATTGAATGCTCGTCATCATCTGGCAAATTGCCAATTTCTGTAGGCGCTACCCAAATCGAGTTTCTAGCTACAGAACGACTAAAATAATTGTTATGCATCTCTACATTTGTATGGAACTTAGGTGCCACATAGAAAACTGGATTCCCACAGCGTTCTAGATGGATAAGTAAATCGTGCTGTTTTGAATGTCTCAAGGCATGTAGATTGAAACGATAATACGAGCTTCCGAATACGTGATGGTACTTTGCATTTGAACGACCTAGATAATCAGAACGTTTGAATTGCAGAAAAAATGGCAGGCCTTGAATTTCTACCTGAACATCATAGCCGCCACCATCCCGTCCTTCCTCGATAAGCGTTGGAAAAGTGGGTACTGCCGTAAATCGGTAGTTTCTAGTTAGCTCCTCTACTACCGTATATCCGTACGTAAATTCTGAAAATTGTGGCTTCATGCCGATCCTACAAAGTTAACAGGTATTAGGAAGCCGGCTCGAATATCCAATGAACGCGCCGGCTTCATATCACATTTATAAAATTTGCATATTGTAAGATAAAAGCAGAAAAGTCAGTACGTTACAAACCAGCTTGTCAGGGCATGATTCGATATGTTGCCTTCTCCATTCCCCGAAACGAATAACACTGCTCAAAAAAGCAGCATCGCTAAAAGCGAAAGGAGCCTATGTCTAAGGAGCCCACAGCCCCGCAGGCTTCGTGCATTCACGGATAATCAAACCGCCCTTCCGCCAGGAATATCTTTACCTGCGCAATCACCTCTCCGTTACGCATCATGAACGGATGCGTCACCGGCAGCACCAGATGGTCCTGCATGCCTTCGACTTTGGTTCTTTCTACGGTGACCTTGCCATCGTTAGGTCCGGGTAGTTGCGTGGAGAGCAGGAAATTGATGGTCTGATTGCCGGCGATGATACCGACCGGGAAATCCACCGGGCCGAGCTGGTTGGGGAGGCTGTCCGGGCCGGTGCCCATCTGGCTGCCGGCAGGGCCGTTGAACCATTGGAATGGCGCCCAGGCACCCAGGCGGTCCACCACTTCGCTGCCCTGATTGGGCGGGCCGAGCATGACGGTTCGGCCAAGGCGGGGAATGGTGTGTTCGCTGAGGTACTGGCGCAGCAGAATGCCACCCATAGAGTGGGTAACGAAATGGATGCTGCCTTCGTCGGGGCATTGCGCTAAAGCAGCGGGAAGGGTTTGCGCCGCGAGGGTTTGAATAGGGTGTTTGGTAGAGGGGTACCCCTGGTTCACCACCGTATAACCGGTTTTCTCCAGGGCCGTTTCCATTTTCTTCATGGCGTGGGCGGTTCTGGCCAGGCCATGCAGCAGCACAACGCATTGCGGTTCTTCCATGTTTTCCTCCGCCTGTGCTGCGGTCCAGGCCAGCAGGCACGCCAGCAACAACGCCAGCGCCCCTGCCCTGCCCGTCACGGATCTAGCCAAGCTGATCCAGCGCAGTCTTGAGGCGGGCCACCGCCGCATCCACATCACCGAGCTTGTCCAGGCCGAACAGGCCCACACGGAAGGTCTTGAAGTCCGCCGGTTCGTCGCACATAAGCGGCACACCACCGGCGGTCTGCAAGCCTTGCGCGATAAATGCCGCACCGCTCTTGATGCCATCGTCACCGGTGTAGGACACCACCACACCCGGGGCTTCAAAGCCCGGTGCGGCGACGCTGGCAAAACCGTGTTCGGCCATCAGGGCGCGTACCGCCTTACCCAGCTGCCACTGTTCGGCTTTAACGGTCTCCAGGCCGCGCTCCACGGTTTCCATCATGGTGTCGCGGAAACCGGTCAGCGCATCGGTGGGCATGGTGGCGTGGTAGGCATGGCCGCCGTTTTCATAGGCGATCATGATGTCGCGCCATTTACGCAGGTCGCAGGCGAAGCTGCTGCTGGTAGTTTCGTGCAGACGCTTTTCTGCGGCCTCGCTGAGCATCACCAGCGCGCTGCACGGCGAGCTGCTCCAGCCTTTTTGTGGCGCACTGATCAGCACGTCGACGCCGCAAGCCTGCATGTCCACCCAGATGGTGCCGGAGGCAATGCAGTCGAGGACGAACAGGCCGCCCACACTGTGCACCGCATCGGCCACCTGTTTGATGTAGTCATCGGGCAGGATGATGCCGGAGGCCGTTTCCACGTGGGGGGCGAACACCATGGCCGGTTTTTCCGCCTTGATGGCAGCGACCACCTCTTCAATGGGCGCCGGGGCGAATGCAGCCTGGGGCTGGTCGTTAACCGGAGAGGCTTTGAGAACGGTTTCTTTGGACGGGATCTTGCCCATCTCGAAGATCTGGCTCCAGCGGAAGCTGAAGAAACCATTGCGAATCACCAGGCAGGACTGGTCGGTGGCGAACTGACGGGCCACTGCTTCCATGCCGAAGCTGCCGCCACCGGGCACCACAGCCACGGAATGCGCGTTATAGACCTGTTTCAGGGTCGATGAGATATCCCGCATCACCTGCTGGAAGCGTTGTGACATATGGTTCAGGGAACGGTCGGTGAAAACCACGGAGTATTCGAGCAGACCGTCACGGTCAAAATCGCGGGGTAAAGCGGGCACGGGTCTCTCCCAATCAGCCAGGTTACGGGTACGGGGTTTTTCGTCTGTCTTGGATACTGGATTGACCGGCCCACCGCAACCGTTTGCCCGCCTTCAACCGCAAAATAGTGGCAAAAGCCGGGTCAACTGTTCAAAAGACGGCCAATGACCTGTACTCCCTTGTCTATTAAGCTTATTCGCTATCATTCTTGAGCGTATACAGGCGCTGCCTCATACTATGCGCCCTTGATGCCATGTAAACATGGCGTCTACTCCTATTTTTTTCGGCAAGCGAGCCTGCGATCACATGACTGAGTACGTCCTGATTCTGATCAGCGCTGTGCTGGTAAACAATTTCGTGCTGGTGCAGTTCCTCGGGCTGTGTCCGTTTATGGGGGTGTCCAATAAAGTGGAAACCGCCATGGGCATGTCCCTGGCCACCACGTTCGTGCTGACGCTGTCCTCCGTGCTTGCCTACCTGACCTGGGCCTACATTCTGGTGCCCTTCGAGCTGGAATACCTGCGCACCATCAGCTTTATTCTGGTGATTGCGGTGGCCGTGCAGTTCACCGAAATGTTCGTGAAGAAAGCCAGCCCGCTGCTCTACCGGGTGCTGGGGGTATTCCTGCCGTTGATCACATCCAACTGTGCGGTGCTGGGCGTGGCCCTGCTGAATGTGCGCCAGGAAGACGCCACCTTTATGTCTTCGCTGACCTACGGTTTCGGGGCGGCGCTGGGCTTTTCCCTGGTGCTGATCCTGTTTGCCGCCATGCGCGAGCGCATTGCCGTGGCCGATGTACCCGAAGCCTTTCGCGGCCCCAGCATCGGCCTGATCACCGCCGGTCTCATGTCACTGGCATTCATGGGCTTTTCCGGGTTGATCAAGTTATGAATGTACGCACGACGCCTGATGCCCGACGCCTGACAGGGGCGCGGTGCCTCACGATAATCGCCAACCCTGTGCTGCTACGCACTGTTTTGCCGTGTCCGGCATTCGGCATTCTGCGTCCTGCGGCACACGGAGTGTGCTCATGACCGCTGTGTTAATTGCTGTGGCGGCGTTGTTGGCTTTGGCGGCGGTGTTCGGTGCTGTGCTCGGGTTTGCCTCGGAAAAATTCAAGGTAGAAGGCGATCCGATCGTCGAGCAGATTGATTCGCTGCTGCCGCAGACCCAGTGCGGCCAGTGTGGCCACCCGGGTTGCCGCCCTTATGCGGAAGCCATTGCCGAGGGCGAAGAACACAACCGCTGCCCGCCAGGCGGACAGGACACCGTGGTGGCGCTGTCCGAATTGCTCGGCCGTGAAGAACTGACGCTGGATAATGAAGGCGCGGAAGACGCCAACGTGGCCAAGGTCGCCTACATCCGCGAAGACGAGTGCATTGGCTGCACCAAGTGCATCCAGGCCTGCCCGGTGGATGCCATCGTCGGCGCCGCCAAGTTGATGCACACGGTCATTGTTGATGAATGCACCGGCTGCGATCTCTGTGTGGAGCCCTGCCCGGTGGACTGTATCGACATGCTGGAAGTGAAACCGACCTTGCAAACCTGGGGCTGGCAGCGCCCGGCGGGTATCGGTGAGCGCCCGGACAGCCGCATTGAGGTGGTGAATTTATGAGACGCTTCACGCCACACGCCGGACGCATGACGCTTGTGCAGTGCCACTCGGATTCGCTCGTGCATGGCCGGAGATTGTTGCCATGAGCCAAGCGCAAACAAACAAAACCCGAAAAACACGCTCTGTTTTTGCGCGTCTGGCATCGGGCATCCGGCGGCCAGCGCCCATTCATGACTTCCACGGCGGCATTCATCCGCCGGAAATGAAGCATCTGTCCAACAGCACCCCCATCGTGCCCGGCCCGCTGCCGCAACAGCTGGTGCTACCGCTGAACATGCATATCGGCGCGCCGGCCAAGCCGTTGGTGGCGCCCGGAGACAAGGTCCTCAAGGGGCAGATGATTGCCGAGCCCATTGGCGCTGTCAGTGCAGCTATCCATGCGCCTACCTCTGGCACGGTCAGCGCCATTGGCCCGCGCCCCATCCAGCACCCATCGGGCATGGATGCGGTGTGTATCGTCATCGACACGGATGGCGAAGACCAGTGGGTTGAACATCAGGGTATTGCCGACTACACCGAAAAAAGCCCAGCCGAGCTGGTCGATCTGATCCGCCACGCGGGCATTGCCGGCATGGGCGGCGCTGGCTTCCCCACCAGCATCAAGGTGAACCTGGGCGACCATCAGCGCGTGGAGCAGCTGCTGATCAATGCGGTGGAATGCGAGCCCTACATCACCGCCGATGATCGCCTGATGCGTGAGCGTGCCGAGCAAATCGTCACCGGCATTCATATTCTCCAGTACCTGCTCAACCCCCGCCGCACCCTGATCGGTATCGAAGACAACAAGCCCGAGGCCATTTCCGCGATCAAACGGGCCTGCAAAGGCTCCGATATCGAAGTGCGTGTGGTGCCCACCAAATACCCCTCCGGCGGCGAGAAACAGCTGATCCAGTTGCTCACCGGCAAGGAAGTG
Organism: Alcanivorax sp. HI0044; assembly: GCF_001634945.1. NCBI lineage: Bacteria > Pseudomonadati > Pseudomonadota > Gammaproteobacteria > Oceanospirillales > Alcanivoracaceae > Alcanivorax > Alcanivorax sp. HI0044. The sequence goes on along the minus strand of NZ_LWEZ01000413.1, from coordinate 1,336 downwards.
GCCAGCGGCCAGCTGCCCGCCCAGGTGGGCGTGGTCTGCCAGAACGTGGGCACCGCCTATGCCATCAAGCGGGCCGTATGCGATGGCGAACCGCTGGTCTCGCGGGTCACCACCCTCACCGGCGACGGCGTCAGCCAGCCCGGTAACTACGAGGTGCTGCTGGGCACTCCGGTGCGCGACTTGCTGGCCCACGGCAACCTGGCGGGCCTGGACATCGGCCGACTGGTCATGGGTGGACCGATGATGGGCTTCACCCTGCACAACCCGGGCGTGCCCGTGGTGAAAACCACCAACTGCATCATCGCCGCCAGCCCGGAAGAGCTGCCGGAACCGCCGCCGGAACAGCCCTGCATCCGCTGCGGTTCCTGCGCGGAAGTGTGCCCGGCCAACCTGCTGCCCCAGCAACTGTACTGGCACGCCAAGAACGACGATCTGGAAAAAGCCCAGCACCACAACCTGATGGATTGCATCGAATGCGGTGCCTGTGCGTACGTGTGCCCCAGCCATATTCCGCTGGTGCAGTATTACCGCTACGCCAAGGGCGAAGTACGCCAGCAGGCGGCGGACCAGGTAAAAGCCGACAAGGCCCGCCAGCGCTTCGAAGCGCGGCAGGCACGCATTGAACAGGAACAGGCGGAAAAAGAAGCCCGCCGACAGGCGCGCCTGGAAGCCAACCGCAAGAAGAAGGAAGCCGGCCCGGCCGCCGCCAGTACTGTTGATGTGGCCGCGCTGAAGCAAGCCTCACTGGACGCCTCCAAAGCCTACAAAGCTGCGGTGAAAGCGGCCAAGATCGCCGAGGCGGAAGGCGCCGATAATCTGGCTGAACTGAAAGCCGAGGCGGACCAACTTAAAGCCGTGGCCGACAAGGCCAAAGCGGCTGTGCGTGACGCCAAAGACGGCGCCCCTGTTGCGGCAGCTCCGGCAGAAGATGCAGTGGCCAAACTCAAGAAGCAGGTCGGCGATGCTTCCAGCGCCTACAAGGCGGCAGTGAAAGCCGCCAAGGCCGCCGAGGCGGAAGGCGCGGACAATGTGGCTGAATTGAAAGCCCAGGCAGACACGCTGAAAGCCAACGCGGATGCGCTCAAGGCGGAACTGCGCGAAGCCAAGACCAACGCGCCCGCCGCTGCCGCACCGGTTGCTCAAGCAGACCCGGTTGCCGAATTGAAGAAACAGGTCGGTGACGCTTCCTCCGCTTACAAGGCCGCCGTCAAAGCCGCCAGGCAAGCGGACGAAGACGGGGCTGACAACGCCGCAGACCTGCGTGCCGGAGCGGATCGTCTGAAAGCGGTGGCGGACCAATTGAAAGCCGATCTGCGTGACGCCAAGGCAAACGCCC
>NZ_LWEZ01000412.1:0-1015 GCF_001634945.1 Alcanivorax sp. HI0044 | reverse complement strand
CCAGCATACCGCCTTTCACCACGTAGGTGGTGTCGCGACACATGCCGTATTTCAAGGCATCGTCCGTGGGCGCCAGCGGCAGGGTTTGTGGCTGCAGCGGTAGCTGACCGATCAGTTCGTTGACGAGACGTTTGTACAGGCGGGTCAGGGCGGAAAAGCCGCCGCTGGCTTCGGCTACAGAAATCATGCGCTGCCTCAATAATGGTCGGTTTCTGCATTGAGTATGCCGCAAGATCCCGAGAGGAAACAGGGCTCGCTTGGCAGATTGATGAGGAGGGAAAGGCACCGGGGCAAGGCGCCCCGGTGTGTGCGAATCGGTTCAGTAATCCCGTTCGCGAGGGCCGAATGTTGGCGCTTCTTTTTTCATGTTGGCCTGCATGGCGCGGCGCTGGTTTTTGCTGCGCAGCATTTTGAATTGCAGTTTGCTTTCCACGTCGAAAGCCTGGGCTTCCGGTACGTTCCAGCTTTGCTGGAACAGGGCCTTGCTGGCGCTGATGGCATCCGGTGAGCGGGTCTTGATCGCCTGTGCCAGTTTTTCAGCTTCTTCCAGGGGGTTGGTCGCCACGCGGGTGACCAGGTTCATGGTTTTGGCTTCGTCACCGTTGAACAATCGCCCGGTCATGGTCAGTTCCTTGGCCACGTCCATGGGCACCAGTTCACGCAGGGTCACGGTGCCTGTCATGTCGGGAATCATGCCCCACTTGATTTCCATGATGGACATTTCGCAGTCCGGTGTGGTGATGCGAAAATCCGCTGCCAGCGCAATCTGCATGCCGCCGCCGTAGCAATAGCCGTGCAGCACGGCGATCACCGGGATGGGCAGTTCGCGCCAGCACCAGCACACTTCCTGAAAAAGATTGGTTTTCTTGATGCCGTATTTGGTGAAGCTGCGCAGCAGTTTTACCGGCTGCTTCATGACGGTGCCGAAATCCAGCCCGGCACAGAATGCCTTGCCGTCGCCCTGAAGAATGACGGCGCGTAATTCACGGTCCTTGCGAATCAGGCGGGCGGTTTC
>NZ_LWEZ01000411.1:0-746 GCF_001634945.1 Alcanivorax sp. HI0044 | reverse complement strand
CTCCCTGCAGGCACAGGCGCTGCATTGCCGGTCAGCGGATGATTGTCAGGTCATTTATCAGCAGCCCATTACCCTGCAGATGTATCTGCCCCGCGGCAGTGAATATCAATTTGCGGTTGTCAGCCGTCACCCGGAGGAAAAAACGCGGGTGGATCGCTGGCAACTGAGGGTGGTGGAAAAACTGGCCTACCCGGAAGCGGAATAAGGCACGCAAGACCGGGCTGGCATGATCTGACATGAATCGTCACAATGCGGCTTCCAAACTCCCAGGAGTCATTATGGCATCACTGATTCCCGGCCAGCTCACCCCCATCGGCGACCACGCCTGGCGGGTACTGGCGCGCAACCCGGGCATGATGACCGGGCCAGGCACCAACAGTTATTTGTTTGGCAGGGACAGCCTTACCGTTATTGACCCCGGCCCGGAGGATCAAGAGCACCTGCAGGCATTATTGCAGGCCGCACGCGCGCTGGATAAGCCGATTACTCAGGTCATCGTGACTCACACTCACCGCGATCACTCTCCCGGCGCACTGGCCCTGGTGGCCGCCACCGGTGCTCGCTGCCTGGGACCTTCTGTGCCAGATGATGGGCTGCAGGATGAAAGCTGGCATGCGGACCGCCTGTTAACTGAAGGCGATACGGTGAATTGTGGCGGTGTCAGCCTGACAGCCATTGAGACCCCGGGCCATGTGGGAAACCATCTTTGCTACCTGAGCGAACAGGGTTTGCTATTCACCGGCGAC
>NZ_LWEZ01000410.1:0-946 GCF_001634945.1 Alcanivorax sp. HI0044 | reverse complement strand
AGTAGCGTGATGCGATCATAGTGAAATTGGTCATCCAACCAGGACATCACCTGCAGATAGTCATCTGCCCGCTGTTGCGGAGAATCATGCTCATAATACGATGCCGGACACTCCGGACTGTCACCCGAACCGTTCCAGGAAACCGACCGGGTAAGGCCATATTTCTCCACCGTAAGAACATCCGCATCACCGATCACAGTTGCAAAGCGATCATTAATCACCTTGCTATGGGCCACACTATTGCAGTCTGAGCCCTGCATCAGCACCAGCAGATGTCGGCATCCTTTCTTGTCCAGATAGAAAGTGATTGCAGAGCCATCCGGCCGCTTTAAAGACACCCCCTCTTCTGCATACCCGTACTGACTGACAAGCAGAATCAAATAAATTCCAATCACGATTTTTCTATACATGAGTTATTTCCTGGAGGAGCCCTGGAGTCAGGCCATATTGTTTTATTCAAGACACTTGAAAAGAACAGACCCCGGTTTCTGCTACCGGTTCCGTGCATAGAAACCGTTACTGAATTTCCAGTCTTGCCTTGGTCAAATCAATTGCGCTGCCACCAACAGCCCCCAAAACAGGCCAGGCCCTTTGTTTAGGAGAAGGTGTCCACTAAAACGGGGGAACTACAATCACTACACTGAAATAGCCAATATCCTACACGGAGTTCAAAGGAACCTTCCTTTGAACTCCGTTCCTGCTATCTCCATCCCCGGTACTAGAATATCGATTGAAATCAGTGTGTTGAAATTTTGCCCCCCCCCCGAGTTATGCGGAACGTTCCGCTGAAAACGGCCGACCAGCCAGGTTCATTGCGCGAACATCCACGATCACACAGCCACTGATGTACAATCACGCCCACATTCTCCAGAGCCCAATTCCATGCGCACCTTCGTCCTCCGTGCCCGCGCGGCCTCCACCAACAGCCAGACACTGCTTGCCAATG
>NZ_LWEZ01000409.1:0-739 GCF_001634945.1 Alcanivorax sp. HI0044 | reverse complement strand
TGGGGCTAACCGATGTGATGCCAACCATCGCTGGCATGCTGGGGCTGACCTACCGCAACACAACTCTGGGCCGTGACATTCAAAGCCCGGCGCCGGAAGGCGATCGCGTTAACTTTGTGGTGATGCAGGAAGGTCCACGCCCCGTATATGGCGCGCTGACCAAGGATTACTTCGTGCGCATGAACCACGACGGCAGCAATGCCACCCTCCACGACCTGCACAGCGACGACCCGGAAACCGACCGCGCCGAACAACACCCGGAAGTGTTTGAGAAACTGTACGAGCTGGCCCGCGGACAATACGAAACCGCGCGCTACCTGTTCTACGACAACGTGGACAACAAAGACGACAAGGCGCAGCAATAAGCATTGAAGCAACGCTTGATTTCTGACGCCACAAGCTCGACAACAGCAGGTGCCCCCCGCGCCTGCTGTTGTCAGCGTCAGAGACTGTTTTTTCTAGTCATGCCGGCCCATCACCAACCCCGCTAGCCGGGTGACCCAAACTCCGGGCAAGAATCGTGTTACCGCGACCATCAGCTTATACAGGGCACCGGGTACCACCACCGCTTTCCCCGCCATTAGTCCCTGCAATCCTGCAGCAGCTACCCGATCCGCTGGCATCATCGCCTTTTCCAGATCCGGATCCATTTTTTCACGGGCCAGAGAAGAAAATTCGGTACGCGTGCCACCCGGACACAGTGCCGTCACCACCACACCAAACGGTTTCAGCTCTTCGT
>NZ_LWEZ01000408.1:0-1720 GCF_001634945.1 Alcanivorax sp. HI0044 | reverse complement strand
TGCGCACTGGGGTCTGGATTCCCATGGGGAAACTCCTGATGTCTCAAAACGTTACGTCAAGAACAATGCCGACGCTCGCCACGGCGCACATTCACCGATGGACAAGGCAACAAAGTCGGGGAAACGAAGAAACGATCAGGCTATAGGAGGACGGAAAGGGTTATCGGCCGGGGCATCCGGCAGGAAGGGGCGCAACGCCATTTGACCTGCAGAGGGCGGGGCCAGGCGCAGCGGCTCACAATCGGTGGAGGCCATGAAACCATGGCATTGACAGCAATGGTCGCCGCCTTTGTCCAGCACATCCGCACTGACCAGATCCTGCTGGACCTGTTCCAGCGAGGCAGCTGCGCCACCATCGTGCCCGTGATGCATGGCATCCAGCACCAGTACATGAGTACTGATGACAAGCAGCAATGTGTAGACCAGTGCTTTCATGGGATGCCCGCTAACGAGGGAAGAGTCGCAACCTTGCGATACCCATAGACCGCCGTCAAGACAATCGGTTCCCCGTCACCTGTGGGTACGATCCGGTCATCCCGTTTTCCGAATCGGCATCGTATAGTGTCGGCTCCGTTTCGCCGGAATGAAAAAGGAAAACCATGAGCCACATTGACCAGATCAAAAACGACATTCTCGCCCACCCACTGCACCGGGCCTGCGAACTGGAACTGGTAAGCGCGGTGGATGGCCGCAGTGAAGTGCGTTTCCCGGTGAATGATTTCACCACCAACCCCCAGGGTGCCCTGCATGGCGGCATCGTTTATGCCTTGATGGATGTGGCCTGCTTTTTTGCGGCGGCCTCCAGACTGCCACCCGAGCAGCACGCGGTGACCATCGAAACCCATAGCAGCGTGCTGCGTGCCGCCAGCCGGGGCGAACAGGTCGTGATCCGCGCCCATGTGGACCGCCTGGGCCGAACCCTTGCTGCCATGCGGGCTGAAGCCTATGCCATAAACGCGCAGCAGCAGGAACGCCTGATCGCCACCGGATCGGTGACCAAAGCCATCGTGCAGATCACGTAGCCGTTTTTTTGCGCGTTTTCCCCGCGCTTTTCCCCACCATTGTGCGGTTTTCGTCCCTGCCGGATAAACGGCTATCCGGACGGCATGACCGGCTCCTTGCCGTTGCCCGAACCAATTGTCAGCCCCTATAGCGGGGCGTATCGTAAAACCTGATACCCGTGTGCCCACCCTTAGCGGAAAAGGGTGAGCACAATGTAGCACGCCGTGAATGAGGGACTCACCATGTATCAGGTCATGGTCGTGGACGATGAGGAATACATCCTCAAAGCCTTGAAGCGCACTATCAATACCTACACCGACTGGGAAGTGGAAACCTACCAGGACCCCCACGAAGCCCTGCGCCGGGCGCGCACTACCGTATTCGATGCGGTGATCACCGACTATATGATGCCGGAGATGAATGGCCTGGAACTGCTACAGGAACTGCGCGACCTGCAACCCGACACCATTCGTATTGTGCTGACCGGGGTGATCGACATCGAGACGGTCATGTCCGCGATCAACAAAGCCGGCGCATTCCGCTTTATCCCCAAACCCTGGGACGACGACCAGTTACTCGACAATATCCGCGAAGGCCTGAAGTTCCGCGATATTTTGCTGGAAAACCGTATTCTGGCGGAAACCGTGCGGGAACAACGCGAGACCCTGCGCAGCATGGGCTACGAAGGCTAGCCCTTTCAGCCCGACAAACAACAACT
>NZ_LWEZ01000407.1:0-949 GCF_001634945.1 Alcanivorax sp. HI0044 | reverse complement strand
ACGTCGGTTGTGATGCTACCGTCAATGGTCATGCTGATACCGTCCTGACCCGTCACGCTGGACAGGGCTTCATCCTGCATCGGCTCGAGAGCCAGGGCGCTCATCGGCGCGACGGCTACAGCGGCAGCCAGAGCAAGTTTCTTGAAATTCATATTGTTCTCCTCGTGTGCACAACGTTGTTGTAATGCTTATGTGCGCCCCAGTCTTCGCAGAGCACGTAGTTACGTTAACACAACAGTTACAAAAACAAATATGCCCGTTACAAAATGGTTTTGGCCACAAAGGCATACCTATCTATCTGTAATCATTGAATTTTATCTAATTTGGCACATCCGTAGCAGGTTCTCGCCCGATACGGTGTCGTGCCCTTTCCGTCTGAACTGTTACCCGCAGTAACAGGATTGGGCATCGTTGCGTTACAGGGTTAGACTAGCCAACCCATTTTACTCTGGCCGGCCATGACTTTCCGTTGCGTTTTTCAATCTGATGGCGAACTACGCTGGCTCGGCGAGCCAGATGCGGTGCTGCGCGCGCGCTCTCGGGCTGAGCTGCAGCAGTTACAGGCCAGTGTGGAGCAAGCGCTGGCGGGGGATTTTTGCTTCGCTGCTGGCATCCTGCCCTATGAGGCCGGTGCCGAATTGCAGGGATTAACGGCTGCGCACTACTCGGCATGGGTCTACCTGTATAAGGATGCGCCCGGCAGAAACGAACCGGGTGATTCCTGGGCAACAGAAACAAAGCCAGCCAGCTTTGCTCTGACATCCGCGTTTCAGCCCGAACAAACGCGGAATGACTATCTGGACAGCCTTGCCAGGATCCGTGATTACCTGCGCGCGGGAGACTGTTACCAGGTCAATCTTGCCCAACGTTTTTCAACCCGCTTCAGGGGCTCCACCCTGGAAGCCTGGCTGGCATTGCAACAGGCCCACCCTGCTCCGCACAGCTGCTT
>NZ_LWEZ01000406.1:0-960 GCF_001634945.1 Alcanivorax sp. HI0044 | reverse complement strand
CGATACGGTGATGCGTATCCATCGCACCTTTGGTGGTATCAATCTGGAAGATATCCGCGCGCCGGAATGTTTCGAGATCGAGCGGATCCTCAAAGAGCAGTGTGAAGTGCCGGTGTTTCATGATGACCAGCACGGTACGGCCATTGTGGTGGGTGCCGGCCTGATTAACGCGCTGGAAATCCAGAACAAGCGTATCGAAGATATCAAGGTCGTTTGCGTGGGTGCCGGTGCCGCCGGCGTGGCGTCCGTGCGTCTGCTGATCGAAATGGGCGCGCGCAAGGAAAATATCCTGGTGCTGGACCGCAAGGGCGTAATCCACAGCCGTCGCGATGACCTGAATCAGTACAAGGCGGCGCTGGCCAACGATACTGACAAGCGCACTCTGGATGATGCGGTTGAAGACGCCGATGTGTTTATCGGGGTTTCTGGCCCTGACATGCTCACGCCGGAGATGGTCAAGAAGATGGCGCCCAAGCCGATCATTTTCGCGCTGGCCAACCCGGACCCGGAAATTCGCCCGGAAGTGGCCAAGGCGGCGCGTTCGGATGCGATTGTGGCGACCGGTCGTTCGGATTTCCCCAATCAGGTGAACAACGTGTTGTGTTTCCCGTACATGTTCCGCGGGGCGCTGGATGTGCGTTCCACGTCCATCACCGAGGAAATGAAGATCGCGGCGGTACATGCCATCGCCGAGCTGGTACGCACCGCGCCTCCGCAGGAGGTGCTGGATGCCTACGGCGGCGAGCCGCTGACGTTTGGTGCTGATTATATTATCCCCAAGCCGAACGATCCGCGTTTACTGGGCAAGGTGTCTGCGGCTGTGGCCAAGGCAGCGGTGGATTGCGGTGTGGCCCGTAAGGGTTACCCATCGCACTACCCGCTGAATTCGCTGGACGAGATCTTTCCGGAGTTGTGATGACGCCGGACGCAGGACGTCCCATGCCTGATGCATAAAAAACC
>NZ_LWEZ01000405.1:0-554 GCF_001634945.1 Alcanivorax sp. HI0044 | reverse complement strand
ACTTCAGCAGCTGTTCGCTGGTGGAACTTTGCTCTTCCAGATCACGCAGGCGGGATTTCAGCTCAGAATTTTCACGATCCAGGCGATCCAGACTCTCATCGCGAATCGCCAGCTCGTTCTCCAGCACCGCAGTATTGGCGCTGCCCTGTTCGTCAGAACCCGTACTGTCGCCATCATCAACGCCGGCAGTGGATTCCGGAGCAACCAGCTTCACTTCACCGCGGGTTGGCGTCTCAGCCTCATCATCGCTGTCTGTGACTTGGCGAGAACCATCAATCTGGGCACGCTGCGGGGTTTGGATGCCTCGTTTTTCCAGCATGTCACGCCATTGGCGGTTCTGATCAGCGACTTCCGCAATAGCGGAACGGGTGGAGATGGTGCGCACTTCCTGCTCGTTAGGGATACGCAGAACGGTGCCTTCACGCACCAGGTTCACGTTGTTATTGATGAACGCATCCGGGTTCATCTCCTGAATCGCCACCAGCATCTGTTGCACCGACACACTGTTCGAGGGGCGATTATTCAGGGCGATTTGCCACATGGTGTCACTGGAA
>NZ_LWEZ01000404.1:0-630 GCF_001634945.1 Alcanivorax sp. HI0044 | reverse complement strand
ATCGTGCGTAACGAAAAGCGTATGCTGCAGGAATCTGTGGATGCGCTGCTGGATAACGGCGGCCGCGGCCGNGCCATCACCGGTTCCAACAAGCGTCCGCTGAAGTCCCTTGCCGACATGATCAAGGGTAAGCAGGGTCGTTTCCGTCAGAACCTGCTCGGTAAGCGTGTTGATTACTCCGGTCGTTCCGTGATCGTGGTAGGCCCGACTCTCAAGCTGCACGAGTGTGGCCTGCCCAAGAAAATGGCGCTGGAGCTGTTCAAGCCGTTCATCTTTGCCAAGCTGGAAGGTCGTGGTCTGGCGACCACCATCAAGGCGGCCAAGAAAATGGTCGAGCGCGAAACTGCCGAGGTGTGGGATATCCTCGCCGAAGTGATTCGCGAACACCCGGTGATGCTGAACCGTGCACCGACCCTTCACCGTCTCGGTATCCAGGCGTTCGAGCCGGTACTGATTGAAGGCAAGGCGATTCAGTTGCACCCGCTGGTGTGTGCGGCCTTCAACGCCGACTTCGATGGTGACCAGATGGCGGTGCACGTACCGCTGACCCTGGAAGCCCAGCTCGAAGCCCGTGCGCTGATGATGTCCACCAACAACATCCTGTCTCCGGCCAATGGTGAGCCCATCATC
>NZ_LWEZ01000403.1:0-750 GCF_001634945.1 Alcanivorax sp. HI0044 | reverse complement strand
CGCCCCCCGGAAAACGCCCTGCAGTTACTGGACTGAATCGCCCATGACCGATTATGTGCTGGTGCTTTACTACAGCCGCAACGGCAGTGTTGCCAACCTGGCGCAACAGGTCGCTCGCGGTATCGAAAGCACCGGAATGGAAGCGCGCCTGCGCACGGTCCCGGCCGTGTCTGCCAACTGCGAAGCCAGTGAGCCGGCGATACCGGATCAAGGTGCGCCCTACGCGACGCTGGATGATCTGGCCGGTTGCCAGGGCCTGGCGCTGGGTTCACCCACACGCTTTGGCAATATGGCGGCACCATTGAAATATTTCATCGACCAGACCAGCGAGCTGTGGATGAAAGGCACCCTGATCGGCAAACCCGCCGGCGTGTTCAGCGCCACCGGTAGCTTGCACGGCGGCCAGGAAAGCACGCTGCTTTCCATGATGCCCCCCCTGCTCCACCACGGTATGGTGCTGGCCGGTGTGCCGTACTCCGAAGCCGCCTTGCTGGATACCCAAAGTGGCGGCACGCCCTATGGTCCCACTCACGTTTCCGGCAGCCAGGGTGACCCGGCGCTGACGGAACACGAAATCACCCTGGCACGCGCACTGGGCAAACGCCTGGCGTTACTGGCCCGCCAACTGAAGGCTTCCTGATGAATCTTGTTTTATTCCGTATCAGCTACGCGTTGCTCCTGCTCGTCGGCATCAGCGGCCTGTTCACTCTGGCACCGCCGGACGCGCACATTGTCTCCAGCCTTATCATC
>NZ_LWEZ01000402.1:0-7124 GCF_001634945.1 Alcanivorax sp. HI0044 | reverse complement strand
GTTTTTACCGCGTTATTCCCATCAAGCTCGCCGGCAACCGGGTATATTCGAGGGTGTCTGTTCCGGCAGGGAGAGCCCGATGGCAACGCCAGATTCCACATCCGATACCCCCGGCGCGCAAGCCCGGCAGCCCCCGCGTGGATTGCAGGCGCCGCTGTTTGCGTTTCCGTTTCGTCTGTTTTTTCTTTCCGCAGCCTTAATTGCCGCCGTGCTGGTGCCGCTGTGGGTGTTCCTGCTGACCCGGGGAGGCCTGAATAACCTGGCTTTGCCCCCCATGCTGTGGCACCAGCACGAGATGCTGGCGGGGTTTCTTAATGCGGCCATAGCCGGTTTTTTACTCACCGCAGTCTGCAACTGGACCGGGGCATGGCCGGTGTCAGGTGGGCGGTTATTGGCGGTGTGGTTGCTGTGGTTGGCTGGCCGGTTGGCGATGATGTTTGCTGGCGCCTGGCCGATCCCGGCCAGCGTCATCGATCTGGCTTTCCTGCCGGTGCTTGCCTGGTTGGCGGGCATCCGCATCTGGCATGCCCGTCAGTACCGGCAGCTGGTGCTGATGATGGTGCTGGCGGCTTGCTGGGTGCTGGATCTGTTGTTTCATCTGTCCGCGTCACCGCGTTATTTGCATGCACTGGTGGTGCTTGCGGCGGTGCTGATACTGATTATCGGTGGACGTATTACCCCGGCGTTTACACGCAACTGGCTACAGGCTCGCGGCCGGGATAGCGCCCGGGTGCGCACCATCCCCTGGATGACGCCGGTGGGGCTGGCCCTGGCATTGCTGGTCGCGTTGCTGGTGGCGCTCAACATAAAAGGGACGCTACTGGCGGTGCTGGCGCTGGCCGCCGCGATAATGGCATTGCTGCGATTGGCGGGCTGGTCGTCCTGGCAGATCCGCGATGAGCCGCTGTTGTGGATTTTGCACCTGGGCCATGTGTGGGTAGTGCTGGGCTTTGTGCTGCTGGCGCTGGCCCAGTGGCATTGGGTGGCGCCGACCAGCTGGCTGCATGCTCTGGGGGCGGGTGCCATGGGCACCACTATCATGGGCGTCATGACCCGTGTGGCGGTGGGGCATACCGGCCGTGCCATGGTGCTGCCTCCCGGCGGTATCCTGCTGTATGCACTGGTGCTTGCGGCGGGCGGTTTGCGGGTGCTGACAGCACTGGGCTGGTTGCCCTGGCTGTTCGGGGTGTGGTTGTCGGCGGGGCTATGGAGCCTGGCCTTTGCCGGCTTCCTGCTGCTTTATGGGTCGGTGCTGACACGGTCGCGGGTGGATGGCAAGCCGGGATGATAGGGTGGGTAAAACAGCAACGGCCGGAGGACAGACTATGCACTGGCTGAAACGATGGCTTGCCCCCTGGCGCCAACGGCGTGGGGTAGCGCAGGAAACGGAGCATCCGGAATCGGAGGGAGACACCGCGCCTGGGCCGGCGCTGGGTGAGCATCACGCCGCCCATGGCAGTGATGAAGACCCGAAACCCTTGCATCGGGGGCGGCGGCGTCTGAAAGAAACCTACACCAGCCATTGGGATCTGGACTATATGCCCCGTGATGAGTTGGAAGAGGTGCTGTCCGGCGAGGTCGACAAGCCCGCCAGCGATGATGGCAAATAGAGCGCTGAATGAAGTGTCATCGTGGGATGCACTGATGAGCAGGCTGCAGGGTTTGTCTCACTAGTTAGCCTTGTCGATCGCCGGATGCTGGACGAAAAATGCTTATATTCAAAATCTGAAAATCGCTGGCGATTGCATGCGCCGCAAAGCCGTCAGCTATCTTTAGCTTGTTTTGCGTCTGAGGAGGTATTCAGGCGTGTATAGACATCCTGAAGAAGGTGGTCTCCAGCCAGATTGCGGAAATTATCGTCGTTCATTAGCCGGCTAAAAATTTCTTCGTTACCTTCCATTCGCTCGATGAAAAGCCCTTCCAGCATCTTGTTGAAGACGTAGGAAAAATTTTCCAGTGTATTGGCCTGAGCCGCTTCGCGCAGGGTATCGTTCTCCAGGGCTGATTCGGTGATCTGATCGAAAAAGAGCTGGTCGGCGGGGGTGAACTCAGTCCCGAATCGCTCGTTCAGTTTGCTGATCAGAGTGGAGAGCTCCACTTTGTCTTCCTTGGCACGGCCAGTGCCAACCTCGGTGGGGCCGTAAAGAGGTTCGGGTTCGCCAATACCAAGGTCAATGGCGCCTTCGCTGATTTTCTGCAAGCGGTAATATTTCAGTGAGACCTCATCCTCCAGCTCGAAAGGGCTTTCTTCGGCGCGGCGGGGCAGCTTGGACAGCAGGAAACGTGCATAGCTGTAGAGTTTTTCCAGGCTGCTGTCCTGGTAAGGGATGATCTGGGAAAGAAACGCGTAGAGATTGCGGTAGCTGGCGAGTTGTCCCTTGAACAGATCCTGCTCTTCTTCGCTGAGCGCTTTGTATCGCTCCACCGCCTGGTCCAGGATGGCATTGATCCTCTTGTGGTCCGCCGCCGTGGGTTCGTTGCGGTTCTTGTACCAGACTTCCACAAAGGCATTGATGTCATCGTCAAAAAATACCTGCGCTTGCTGAAGCCGGTGTTGCAGGTCATAGAGCTGGTGGGGGTCGGATTCCTCACCCTGGGGCGTCACTTCGTAATAGGGCTTGAAAGCCGTGTAGATCTCGCCTGGCTCATTGACGAAGTCCAGTACGAAGGTGTTTTCCTTGCCCGCTGTGGTGCGGTTCAGGCGGGACAATGTCTGTACTGCCTGGATGCCGGACAAGCGCTTGTCCACATACATGGTGTGCAGCAAGGGCTGGTCAAAGCCGGTCTGGTATTTTTCCGCCACCAGCAGTACCTGATACTGCTCGGTGGCGAACTGTTCAGGCAGTTCGGATTCCTTGATGCCCTGGTTCATTCCCACTTCCGTGTAGGAATGATCCGGGAAATCCGGGTCGGTGACGCTGCCGGAAAAGGCCACCAGAGACCGGATGCCTTTGATGTCCTTGTCCTTGAGGTATTGATCAAACGCCTGCTTGTAACGCACCGCGTGCAGCCGAGAGGCGGTGACCACCATGGCCTTGGCGCGCCCGCCGATGCGGTGGCGGGTGTTATGGCGGAAATGCTCCACGATTACTTCTACCTTCTGGGCGATATTGTGCGGATGCAATGACATAAAGCGCGCCATGGCCTTGGCCGTCTTGCGCCGGGGCACCTCGGGATCATCCTCAATGGATTTGATCAGCCCGTAATAGGACTTGTAGGTGGTGTAGTTTTCCAGCACATCCATGATGAAGCCTTCCTCGATGGCCTGTCGCATGGAGTACAGATGAAAAGGCGGCTTGCCATCCGGGCCTGGAGCATTAAACAGGGCCTGGGTCTTGAACTTGGGCGTGGCCGTGAAGGCGAAGAAACTGATGTTAGGCTGGCGCGGGCGTTTGAGCATTTCCTCCAACAGGGCTTTTCTGGCCGCTTCGGAAAGGGCTTCCTCCTCGTCATCCAGAAATTCATCGGCAATGGCCGCTTCAATACCGTCCCGGTTCAGTACCTTGCGCAGCTCCATGGCGGTCTCGCCGGATTGGGAGCTGTGAGCCTCGTCCACGATGACCGCAAAGCGTTTGCCTTCGGTATTCAGTTCCACTGCCTCGCCCTTGTTGGCCAGGGTTTCCATGGCCTGGGTGATAAAGGGAAACTTCTGAATGGTGGAAATAATCACCGGCACGCCGGAGGCCAGCGCCTGGGCCAGTTGCTGGGTGTTGTCGTCGATCTTCTGTACCACCCCCTGTTTGTGCTCGAACTGGTGGATGGTGTTCTGGAGCTGCTGGTCCAGAACCCGCCGATCGGTAATCACCACCACGGTATCGAACACTTTCTCGTCGTTGCCGTCGTGCAGGCTGGAAAGCCGGTGGGCCAGCCAGGCAATGGAATTGGATTTGCCGGAGCCCGCAGAGTGCTGTACCAGATAGTTGTGCCCTGGCCCCTGTTCGCAGGCGCTGGCCACCAGCTTTCGCACGGCATCCAGTTGGTGGTAGCGGGGGAAGATCAGGGTTTCCTTCCTGTGGCGTTTTACGCCCTGCTTGGTGACCACCCGGGTTTCGCTGACTTCCAGATGGAGAAAGCGCGCCAGAATATCCATCAGGCTGTCGCGGGTGAGTACCTGTTCCCACAGGTAGGCGGTGCGGTAATTACCATCGCTGGCGGGTGGGTTGCCCGCGCCGAAATGGTGGCCACGGTTGAAGGGCAGAAAGAAGGTTTTGCCGCCGCTCAAGCGGGTGGTCATGAAGGCCTGGTCAGGGTCCACAGCGAAGTGCACCAGCGCCCGTTCCTTGAAGCGGAAAACCGGCTCCGCCGGGTCCCGGTCGTTGCGGTACTGGTGCATGGCGTGGTCGGCGGTCTGCCCGGTCATGGGGTTTTTCAGCTCCAGAGTCACCACCGGCAGGCCATTGACCGACAAGACCATGTCCAGGGACTTTTTCGGGTGTGTTTCGCTGAAATGCACCTGCCGGGTGACCCGCAGGCGGTTGCTCGCATACCGCTGCGCCGCCTGGGGGTTCATGGTGCTGTTGGGGGCAAACCAGGCCAGTCGGAACGTCCTGCCGAAGCACTTGAAGCCATGACGCAGCACATGCAAGGCGGTTTTTGAGGCCAGCTCCTTGGTCAGGGCGGTGAGCAGTACCTGCCCGGCCCGGTCCCCATGAAGCTTGACCAGCGCCTGCCAGGGCTTGGGCTGGCTGGTCTCGATAAACGCCAGCACTTCATCGGGAAACAGCGCCAGTGCCGGATCAAAGTCAGCCGCATCACCTTTTTCATAGCCGCCGTTTTCCAGCAGCGACTGTTCCATGGCCTGTTCGAAGTAGATTTCCTGATGCATGGGCTTCCCCGGTGTGGTGCGTTTTGTCTGGTTATGGCGATCCGCTTACCTTGATCTGGCCAGTGACGGCGTTGGTGATCAGGGCGGAGCGGTATTCTTGGAGTCTTTTTATAACTTTCCCGACTTTTGTTGCCACATCGATCAATTTATTTTGATCTGCTTGAAGCTCCTGTGTGATGGTGAGCTGCTCGGAAATGGGAGGTAGTGGGATAGACAAATTTTCAATTTGACCGCAAGTGATAGCTCCTTTCGTGCTTCCTCCGCCATCACTCTCGTTTCTTAGGTATAAATAGGCTATTTCAAAAAGTGAATGGAGGTAGTCTACGTCACAAGTAGATGGAGAGGGTTTTACGAATACTAAATGCTGGTTGATTGTTGCTTCGATCTCTAGCTTTGTTGCCATGCCACGGGTTTTTCCCTGCCCGGTGATACCAATGAGAACTGCTGGTGGATTAATAATTGGAAGGTGGCAATCGTCCAACGCTAATTGTGTGACAAATTGATCTGATGCAGAGACCGAAGCTTTGTTAACAACGCCACTATTCAGCCAAGGAAAACTGCCGTTAGCCCAATAATCTGCATTTTTCCTGCTAGGCGTTGAGCCATTCCCTACCGAAGCAAAGAATTTAATGCGAGATGTCTCCCAATGTGCCGGAATCTCTCCCAACCACTCAATGCCACTCTCTTTCATCGCCACATCGGGATTTAGTCCCTTGGTGACGGCCTGGGTAATCTGAACAGTGCGTTTCTCGGCCAGTAGCGTCAGAAGACGTCGTTTTTTGGCGATAAGGCTGTCGATTTCGGCGGTTTTCTTGTCGAGGAAGTGGGCGATTATTTGTTGTTGCTTCAGTGGCGGGAGCGGTTGAAGCTGGTTGCCAATAAAATCCCAGCTTGCTCGTGGCATTTTGCTGCCATAGGTCGAGGAATTGATGTTCTTTATCGTGACAGGTGAAACTAGGAAATAGCGCAAATACTCAGGGAGTAGCTCTTCAGATGTCCTTAGAACCAAGGCTTCTGTGGAACACACGCCGTGATGCTGCGCCAGATGTACTTTGGCCAGATAAGGCCTGAGTTTCCCGAATAATACATCTCCTGGCTGAAAGTAACTGACAACGCCATCTGGAGAGGCATCTTCCTCTTCAATATAACGGCCCGTCCAAGGCTCAATGTGTTCCAATCCCATATACGGAAGCTGCGAGTCTCCATACGGTTTTTTTACCGAGATAAGAGAGACAGCAAACTTCAGCCGTTTCACACGCCAATCATTGGGCAGCTCGCCGGGCCAAAACACCGTGGATAGGGGGCAGGCGTTCCTTGCATTGAGGGTCTGATTCACTTTTTCCCCTCCTTCTTTATCTGCTTCTCCAACGCCTCCAATTCCCGCAAATCCTCGTCGTCGGCCTCCCGCGCTTCTGCCTGCCGCCGTTGGCTGTCAAACTGCGCGTAACGCTCATGGGCTATTTTCTGGGCCTGGTTGGCGCTGATCTCGCCGCTGCCTTGCAGAATCGGGCGGTCATTGAAGTCCAGCAGCTTGTCCACGTTATTGCGCCAGTAGTCCAGGGTCAGGTCCTTGCGGTCCCGGGCGCGGAGCTCGGCCTGTTCCAGGAAGATCACCACCAGCCGGTTGAGGGTGTCTACTTCCTTGGCGCTAAGGTAGTTCTTGGCGATGGTCACATCGGTCTTGCGTACCCGCAGGCCTTTCCAGGTGGTCAGGGCCATGTTGGGCTCATCCGGGTTGGCGCGCTGGACCACCAGCTCGGCGGCGGTGTGTTGGGTGACGGCGTAGAGCAGCTTGTTTTGCACTTCGGCGAAGAACAGCTGGGCATCACGGTCGTCGGCTCGGTAGTCACTGGATAGAGCGAAGAGGTCACGGACCTTCTGGTAGAAGCGCTTTTCCGAGGCGCGGATGTCGCGGATGCGCGCCAGCAGCTCGTCGAAGTAGTCCCGGCCGCCGGGTTCCTTGAGGCGCTCGTCGTCCATGACGAAGCCCTTGACCAGGTATTCGTTCAGGTGGGCGGTGGCCCACTGGCGGAATTGGGTGCCCCGGGGGGAGCGCACCCGGTAGCCCACGGCCAAAATCAGGGGCAGGCTGTACCATTTTACCCGGTAATTCTTGCCGTCGGCGGCAGTTGTCAAGGATTCCTTGACAACTGAATCCTCCGGCAACTCCTTGTCATTCAATATGTTACGAATATGCAGGCTGACATTCTGCTTGCTGGTATCGAACAGGGTGGCGATTTCCGCTTGGGTTAACCAGACGGTATCCCCCTCGGCCCGCAGCAATATTTGTGCCTTGCCA
>NZ_LWEZ01000401.1:0-1113 GCF_001634945.1 Alcanivorax sp. HI0044 | reverse complement strand
CGATACCCTATCGCTTAATCCGATTCAGCCCGTTGATTGCCGCCACCCGGTAAGCTTCGGCCATGGTTGGGTAGTTGAAGGTGGTATCAATAAAGTACTCCAGCGTGTTGTTTTCACCGGGTTGACGCATGATGGCCTGACCCACGTGGACAATCTCCATGGCTTGATAGCCAAAACAGTGGATACCCAACACCGCCAACGTCTCACGATGAAACAGAATTTTCAGCATGCCTACCCGCTCGCCAGTAATTTGCGCCCGGGCCAGGTTTTTGAAGAAGGCCTGCCCCACGTCATACGGCACTTTGGCTTCGGTCAATTCCTGCTCGGTCCGCCCAACGCTACTGATCCCGGGAATGGTATAAATGCCCGTGGGCACGTCTGTTACCTGGCGCACTTCGTCACCAGCAATGGCGGCGGCACAGAAACGCCCCTGATCGTAGGAGGCGCTGGCCAGTGATGGCCAGCCCACCACATCACCCACGGCATAGAGCGTGTCCATCTCAGTCTGATAGCGCTCATTGACCTTGAGCTGCCCACGACTGTTGGCTGCAACCCCCACATTTTCCAGGCCAATATTCTGGGTGTTCCCGGAACGGCCGTTACACCACAACAAGGCATCCGCGCGCAGTTTCTTGCCGGATTCCAGCTCCAGCGTTACGCCCTCGTCATCCGCCGTCACCCGTTTGTAGTGTTCACCCTGGCGAATGGTGCAGCCTTGCTCACGCAGGTGATAGCTGAGCGCATCGGAAATTTCCGTATCCAGAAAATCCAGCAAGTGCTCACGGGAGTTCACCAGGTCCACCCGGATGCCAAGCCCGGTGAAGATGCAGGCATACTCCGAGCCGATGACCCCGGCACCATAGACTAGGATATGCCGCGGCGTATGGTCCATGGTCAGGATAGTATCCGAGTCGTAGATGCGCGGATGAGAGAAGTCCACGTCATCCGGGTGGTAGGGACGTGATCCCGTAGCGACCAGAATATTGCGGGTTTTCAGCAAGTGCTGGCGGCCTGCATGGTCATCGACCCGCACTTCTTGCGGTGACAGAATCTCACCACGACCCCCCGAACACGGTAACCCGGTTACGGACATAAAAGTCCGTTCGAACCTGC
>NZ_LWEZ01000400.1:0-875 GCF_001634945.1 Alcanivorax sp. HI0044 | reverse complement strand
TGGGCAAGATCAAGGAAACCGGCGGGTTCGAGGCAATCGACGAACTGCTCTTGCCTTTATCTACCAGCGTGGCAGACTGGCCGCGCGTTGAACTGGGTGACAATGCGGCGTATTACCTGCAGCAGGGTCAGCCAGTGATGGCCTCAGACCGTCCTCTGGACGGCTGGGTCAGCGTTTATCAGGCATCCAGTGGTGAATTTCTGGGTGTCGGAGAAGTATTGGAAGACGGGCGGATTGCCCCTCGTCGTCTGATCGCAGGCGGAGCCTCCTGAGGGGACTGGCCTGATTAATGACGGCAGCTATAAATATGCATGGCTGGCCGTGACCTTAATTGAGCATATTGGAGAAGCAACATGGCGTTAACCGCTGAACAGAAAGCTGAGATCCTGAAAGAGCATGGCCGCAAAGAGAACGACACCGGTTCCCCGGAAGTTCAGGTGGCTCTGCTGAGTGCCAACATCAACGGCCTGCAGGATCACTTCAAAGGCCACAAGAAGGATCACCACAGCCGTCGTGGTCTGATCCGCATGGTAAACCAGCGTCGTAAGCTGCTGGACTACCTGGCCAAGAAAGACCGCACCCGTTACCTCCAGCTGATCGAAAAGCTGGGTCTGCGTCGCTAACAGGCCGTAGATTGGGTAACCACAACAGAAGCTCGGCATTTGCCGGGCTTCTGTTGTTTTGGGGCAAGCAATAAATTCCTCGCCTCAGACAAGACGGGGTGTTGGTATGGGCCTGAGGCTGTGGTGTTTCGGAGCCTGAGGCGCGCGAGGCGTGATGCGTGATGCGTTTCTGGTTATGATGCGCGAGCGGAAGAAGATTGTTTATTAGAGGCATGGGCCTCGAAGACTGTTGTGAAGAAGAGAGAAGAGACG
>NZ_LWEZ01000399.1:0-1082 GCF_001634945.1 Alcanivorax sp. HI0044 | reverse complement strand
GCTGGTTAGCGCGCTACCGCCGGAGAAGGTGAGCTTGAGGCTGGAGAAGTCCAGAGCCTTGAAATCCGGATGGCGGCACAGGCCGACAAACAGGGTATTGATACCGGCCAGGCCGGTGAACTTGAACGGCTGGATGGTTTTCACAAAACCGTCCAGATCCCGCGGGTTGGGAATCAGCACATTCATGGCGCCCAGGTTGAACAGGGCCAGCATGTTCACGGTGAACGCATAGATGTGGTACAGCGGCAGCGGGCAGACGAAAATTTCCTTGCCGGCTTCGCAACGTTCGCCCAGGCGGTCTTCCATCTGCGCCGCGTTGGCCAGAATATTGGCGTGGGTGAGGCTGGCGCCCTTGGCCACACCAGTGGTACCGCCGGTGTACTGCAGCACGGCGATGTCCTCACGCTGGGCCTTGATGGGTTCCAGCTCAGGCAGGTTGGCGCCTTCTTCCATGGCCGCCACAAAATCGTGATAGCCGTGCTGGGCCTCTGTGGGCGGCGCAATCAGGTCTGCCGGGCCGGTCACCAGCACGTGCTCAACCTGGGTGTCAGCCTTGATGGCTTCCAGCCGGTCCAAGGCGTCGGCAAACACCACCAGCGCTTTGGCGCCGGAATCACTGAATTGATGCTGCATTTCCCGCGGGGTGTACAGCGGGTTGGTGTTCACCACCACCAGGCCGGCCCGGAAAGCGGCGTACGCGGCAATCGGATACTGGTTCAGGTTGGGCAGCTGAATGGCCACGCGGTCACCCTGTTGCAGTCCGCAGGCATGTTGGAACCACTTGGCCAGATGGCGGGACTTCTCTTCCAGGTCTGCAAAGGTCAGTGTCTGGCCCAGGCAGTGGTAGGCAGGCATATCCGCATACCGCTGGCAATTATGCTCGATAAATTCGGCGGTATTGGTGAACTGCTCGTTCAGTGAAGGGGTGCTCATGGAATACTTCTCCCGATAGTGTTGTGCGCGTATTAATACTGGCATTTCTGCCGTTGAATCGTTGTTATTGTGCCGGGCGAGAGCTTGAACCACTGCTCTGCGCCAGCAAGGCGGCGGCTGGCCTGCCGTCCATCTGAAATGGTCCCGAG
>NZ_LWEZ01000398.1:0-498 GCF_001634945.1 Alcanivorax sp. HI0044 | reverse complement strand
GCGAGAGCTTGAACCACTGCTCTGCGCCAGCAAGGCGGCGGCTGGCCTGCCGTCCATCTGAAATGGTCCCGAGGGGGCTGCGCTGCTGATGGGGCAGCGCGTCAGACGGTGGCGCAGCTCCCGCATCGTCGGCCAACACCTTACCCCGGTGATCGGAAATCGCCATGGCTGTCCACGCCAATCTGTTGTCCCATCGCGCCGTGGCGGTAAAATGGGAGCTCAGAGCAAGGGTGTAATACCGACGCCAGTAGGGGCCGTCGGGGCAATAAAGGCTGAAAACGTGCAAAGCGAATATATAGCCCTGAGCGGCTGGGTGATCCCCATATCCAAGACCATGCAGGCTCATGGTATCGACGTGCAGGCGGCGTTCGATGCCTGTGGCATCGCTGCAGCAGATCTGGAGAACCTGGAATCCAGAATGGCCGTGGCCAAGCTTTCCTCCCTGGTGGCCTACTGCAATGCCCGCTTGCCGGGGAAAGATTTCAGTGTTCAGGTGGG
>NZ_LWEZ01000397.1:0-695 GCF_001634945.1 Alcanivorax sp. HI0044 | reverse complement strand
GCCGTTGTTATTATTTGGCGGTACGCAAATTCAGGCGCACCTGATCGTTGTGCTGAGCAGTTTTTTGCTCAATATTATTGATACCATCGTGCCAACAATTGAGCGCGTTTAATCACGACAATGTCTCAAAAAATCACAGTGTTTACATATATACACAAAAGCAAACATATGAATTACATTCAAAATACGTCTTTCTTCGTACAAAACGCCTGAAAAGCCGCATCTTTACCCCGATGAGCAGCCATTACCCACGAAAAACATGGAGCGGATTGCACGACTGTTAACCTGACGACGAGACCGCAGGAACCGCGGCACAAACAGGGAAGATAACCGAGCGCGGTACCGCCAAGGCGGAGAGGCACACGCTGGGCAGAATGGCAGACAGCTTTGTGAATGTTTCTGCAAAAGCCGCGCTATTAGCGGCGACGACTTAACACCATGACAGGCACCAGCCCCAGCAACACCAGAGTCAGTGACGGGGCAGCGGCGCGTTGCCACTCCCCTTCGGCGGTAAGCTCATAGATACGCACTGCCAGGGTATCCCAGCCAAAGGGGCGCAACAAGAGGGTGGCGGGCATTTCCTTCATCACATCGATGCCCACCAGAAGCAAGGCCGTAAACAGCCCCGGCAGCATCATCGGCAGGTACACCCGGCGCCCCACCTCCGAAGCGGTTGCGCCCAGGGTGCGGGCCGC
>NZ_LWEZ01000396.1:0-855 GCF_001634945.1 Alcanivorax sp. HI0044 | reverse complement strand
GGCCAGGTCACGGCGGAACCACAAGCTGTGGTACGCGGAAAAATCACCGGCATTGGGGGCATCGCCAAACAGGAAGTCCTGCGTCAGCAGGGTTTCCATATGATCCAGATGCGCGGCCACCTTGCGACGCATTACGCGGGGACTCTCGGCTTTCACTTTCGACTTGCTGCCCATCTTGATCCGGTCCAGCAACAGGCGCCCTAGGTCCAGCAGCGACGACTCTTTCAGCACCCGGCGCAACAGGGTGATATTCCCTGCCGTCACAATTGAAGCCAGGAAAATCTGCAAGTCCACTTCACTAACAAAGGCCTGCACCTCTTCACTGCAATTCTCCACCACCAGCTCAGGCTTGTTTGCCAACCGGGCGATTTCTCGGCTGAGGGTGCGGGTATCACAAAAGACATCCGCGCCAATCTGCGCCACCGGGATTTTCCGGTAGCCACTGGCCAGCGGTGCCAACTTGGGGCGCGGTGGCATTTCCGCCACGGTGACCGACTGCCATTGCAAGCCGGCATAACCCAGCATGGCACGCGCTTTCTCGGAAAACGGGGACAGCGTGTAGTGGTGCAGAATCAGTTCTGACATCTAGGCATCCTGAATGAAGTGGTCGGTGTACGGCAAGCCTCATATCCCCGCACGACAAGGTCAAGCATCCATTGCTGCGCCTCTGCGTTGGCAACTGGCAATATTTATAACCTCGTAACTAGACGACCGGTCTAATTAGCTGTTAAAGTGCCGCCCATGAATACGCAAACCGCCATCAATCAGCCAGATAAACACCGCGACACCCGCCAGCACCTGCTGGATACGGGCCGTGACATTCTGGCTGCCCGCGGTTTCAGCTCCGTCGGCTTG
>NZ_LWEZ01000395.1:0-1203 GCF_001634945.1 Alcanivorax sp. HI0044 | reverse complement strand
CTCACCTGGATGCAGACACAGAACGCGGACTACACCAATACGTTCCGTGACCTGATCAACGACGGCCAGCCTGACGCAGAGCAATACCAGAATGAAACCTTCCGGCAGTGGCACCAACAGTGGCGGGCGAGGCTGGCCCGCAATAGCAAACCCCTGGCGTCATCGCTGTGCCTGATGCGTAATCACAACCCGGCGGTGATCCCGCGTAATCATCTGGTGGAACAGGCGCTGAATGCTGCCAGCGACGATAACGATATGGCGCCAACCCATGCGTTATTACAGGCACTGGCCGAGCCTTATGCGGACCGGGACAGTGACGACCCGTATCGACAATCAGCCGGCCCCGGCGAGCACGTGTTTCAAACCTTTTGCGGCACCTGAAAGAGACAGCGTTTTGGCATTTTGTCGGATTACGCCTTTCAGGCTAATGCGACCTACGGAGCCAGTGGAGGGCTTGTAGGTCGTGTTAGCCGCGTAGCGGCGTAACCCGACATTCCGCGCTCAAGGAACGCCCTCAGCCTTGTAGCTTGTCCAGGGTCTTCAATTCAAAGTCACTGGCATCGTGACGCTCCCACAGCTGGCTGGCCGGATCACCCCAGGCCCGGTTTACCATGCGGCCACGTTTCACTGCCGGGCGCTCGGCAATCTGGTGGGTCCAGCGCAGTACATTGGTGTAGGTATGAGCCTCAATGAACTCCGCCGCTTCATACACCTTGTTGGTGACCAGTGCGCCATACCAGGGCCACACCGCCATATCCGCGATGGTGTATTCATCACCCGCCAGATACGTATTATCTGCCAGCCGGCGATCCAACACATCAAGCTGCCGCTTGATCTCCATGGTGTAGCGATCGATGGGGTATTGGTACTTTTCCGGGGCGTAAGCGTAAAAGTGGCCAAAGCCACCGCCCAGCAGCGGCGCACTGCCCATCTGCCAGAATAACCAGTTAAGCGTTTCGGTACGGGCCGCTGGATCCCGGGGCAAAAACTCACCAAACTTTTCCGCCAGATACAGCAGAATGCTGCCGGACTCGAACACCCGCTGGGGCGGGTTCACGCTATGGTCCATCAGTGCGGGAATCTTGGAGTTGGGGTTCACGTCCACAAAACCGCTGCCAAACTGGTCGCCATCCTGGATATTGATTAGCCAGGCATCGTATTGCGCATCCTTGTGGCCTTTCTCAAGCAGCTCTTCGAGCATCA
>NZ_LWEZ01000394.1:0-656 GCF_001634945.1 Alcanivorax sp. HI0044 | reverse complement strand
CATCAACTCTACATGGCCCCGCCCCTTAAGGGCTTGAGCCTCTTTAATCAGAGCATCTACGTCATCAATCATTGAGAAGCCCTCCAATCTTTCGCAACCTTTCCTTGGCCTTAGTCGCTCGCTCAGGGTCGACAAGCTCACCACGCGCAGCATCAAACCGCATGCAAGCCAGCACAGCACGTTCGTGGTCTGCATGTGCCCGAAGGCGCTCCATCTTCCAGTGAGGCAAGCCCGGCTTGTTATGGCTACGCATTCCTTCGGGGAACAAGTCACCAAGGCTCAGGCCAACAGCCATTAGCACGTCACTAGTTGGACAACCGGCGAAGCAATGCACCAGCAAGCGGCCATCGTCGCACTCCTTAATGGATAGACTCGGGGTTCGATCATCATGCGCAGGACAGCAGGCTATATAGCTTCCTTCACCAGTGCTGCGCACTTTTTCCAGGCGGTTGAGAAGCCTTTGTGCTGGGGTCATCACTTCACCCCCTGCATAGTCAGCGCATGGCGCAGGCCGTCACGGTGTGTCTGGCTCAAGTGGTAGCGGCCATATCGGCAAGCCTGCCCGTAGCGGTCTTGGCCCTGGAGGGTTTCGCAATCAATCCATAAGCCCAAATCTTTAAGCCTGCTTATATAGGCCGGGGCATTGGTGGTGCCAA
>NZ_LWEZ01000393.1:0-1023 GCF_001634945.1 Alcanivorax sp. HI0044 | reverse complement strand
GTCACCTCGGGCAAGGTCCAGTCCGTCACCCGGGTTGAAGGCAGGATCACTCCCCAGGGGCTTGCGGGTACCATCGGCCGCAAAGGGAACCACCCCGATAACAGCCCCTTCATTGATGAGCGCCAGAGTCACCTGGGGGTTGTTCAGCACTGTATCCGCAGGATCCGCCCCCCCTTCGATCTGATCCAGCGCATCCAGTAGCGCGGATGCCGTGCCCGGACTGAGCGCTTCGACATTGACATTCAATCCCAGCGACAGCGCAGCCAGAGGGGTAACCCCGGCGCCGGCAATCCCCTGGGGCAGCTGCATGTAGTCTGTCCAGAAACGCTGGTTACCGAAGGTTTCAAAGCGGAAAACGGTTTTCCCTTCAGCCACCGGGTCCTCTTCAATGACTACAGGGACTGGTCGGTCAATAAACTCTGTTGAGTCATCCCCACCACAGCCAGCAAGGATCAGCCCTGCCCCTGCAAGCAAGGCTGACTTTACCATGAGCGCCAGCGTGGCTGAGAAGTTGCCAGTAGAGGTTTTCAAACTGCGATGTTGTGATTGGCAAGGTGATGGAGCGGCGTCGCTGCCACCTTCTGGCGGACTGTTCTGTGCTGCCCTGGACTTCATACATTTCTCCCGGAGATGTGTACTGACGGGTCGATGCTGTGCCCCGGCTTGTGAGCGTCAGGTCAATCGCACAAAACCTTACAAAACATCACGCCCCTTGCTCATATGGATACTCAAAGAAGAAGGAGAAAGAATGCTGCGCCCTGGCGCTGAGCCCCTTATACTCTCCCGCCATGGGACGACGAACCAATCCGAAAACACAACGCATCAAAGGCATTACCGCCGTTACCGCACTGCGACTGATTGCCTGCCTGCCATTCGCACTCAATCGCTGGGCTGCCACCCTCCTTGGCAGGTTGATCGCCGCCTTCCCCACCGATGCTCGCCGGGTATCAGAAGTGAATCTGTCACTGTGTTACCCGGACCGGTCTGAACCTGAGCGGCGCAAGTTGGCTCGCGAATCACTGG
>NZ_LWEZ01000392.1:0-1013 GCF_001634945.1 Alcanivorax sp. HI0044 | reverse complement strand
ACCTGCAGCAGTTGTTGATCGAATTGAACCGGCGCGAATGTAATGAAGTGCTGGTAGAATGTGGCGCCACGCTGGCCGGTGCGTTTGTTCGTGAGGGCCTGTTCGACGAAATTCTCGTCTATATGGCACCGGCCCTGTTGGGCTCGTCAGCCCGGCCGTTACTGGGGCTGCCGCAGTTGGCCAGCATGAGCGAGAAGGTGGCGTTGCGTTGGCAGGATGTGCGCCAGATTGGCGATGATCTGCGTTTGACGCTGGTTCCGGCGTAATGAGTTTAAAGTTCAAAGTTGAAAGTTAAAACGCAGATGAGGGCGGTGCGAGGTTGAGTGGTTGGCGTCGCGATTACCGGTGAACGCGGGCGCGGAACGGACAACAGGCAAGGCTCTGCCCGCGCTTTTCAACTTTGAACTTTAAACTTTCGACTCAATACCGACGTGTCTGGTCTGCGAGCCTGACGCAGGAGAGTTTACATGTTTACCGGCATTATCGAATCCATGGGCAAGGTGGCCGCCATGACCCCGAAAGGCGGCGATGTGACCTTGCTGATCAAGAGCGAAGGGCTGGACTTTTCCGATGTGCAGCTGGGCGACTCCATCGCAGTGAACGGCGTATGCCTTACCGCCACCGCGTTGCCTGGTGGTGCCTTTGAGGCGGATGTATCCGGGGAAACGCTGTCGCTGACCTCGCTGGCGCAAATCAGCGTGGGCAGCACGGTGAACCTGGAAAAAGCCCTGACTCCGTCCTCCCGACTGGGTGGCCACCTGGTCAGCGGTCATGTGGATGGCCTGGGCAAGATTGTCGAGATGAAGCAGGATGCCCGTTCGGTGCGTATCGATATCGAGGCACCGGCGGAGCTGGCCAAGTACATTGCCCACAAGGGTTCAATCACCGTCGATGGCATCAGCCTGACGGTGAACAGTGTGGCCGGAGCGGTGTTTTCCCTGAACATTATTCCGCACACCCAGGAGGTCACCACCATCGGTCAATGGCAGGTGGGGACGCCAGTGAACCTGGAA
>NZ_LWEZ01000391.1:0-16073 GCF_001634945.1 Alcanivorax sp. HI0044 | reverse complement strand
GCAAGGTGCGCCGCATTGATGACGCCCGTGGCCGCTACATCGAGTTTTGCAAAAGCACTGTGCCGGGGCTGGATCTCAGCGGCATGAAAATTGTGGTTGATACGGCCAATGGTGCGGCCTACCACATCGCGCCGGATGTGTTTGAAGAGCTGGGCGCAACGGTGGTGCCAATGGCTAACCAGCCCGACGGTTTCAATATCAATCGCGATTGCGGCTCCACACACCCTGAGGCTCTGCAGCGCAGAGTGCTGGAAGAAAAGGCGGATCTGGGGGTGGCGCTGGATGGTGACGCAGACCGGCTGCTGATGGTGGATCATGCGGGCAATCTGGTGGATGGTGACCAGCTGCTGTTCGTGGTGGCTCGAGACCGCAAGGACAATGGTGCAAAAATGGCAGGCGTGGTTGGCACTCTCATGTCCAATTTCGGGCTGGAGCTGGCACTGAAGGCTGAAGGTATTGAATTTGTGCGTGCCAAGGTCGGTGATCGTTACGTCATGGAGCAGCTGGATAAGCGTGGCTGGAGTATTGGTGGCGAATCTTCCGGGCACCTGGTGTGCCTGGATTGCACTTCCACCGGTGATGGCACCGTGTCGGCCCTGCAGGTGCTGGCAGCCTTGTCCCGCCGGAGTGAAAGTTTGGCGGATGCCGTGGCTGATGTTGTCATGTTGCCCCAGCAGATGATCAATGTGCGTGGCCCCAACCGCGATGGTTTTATGGAGCATTCGGACGTGCAGGCGGCGATGGCCAGCGTCGAGGAGCGGTTGGCAGGCAATGGCCGTGTGCTTTTGCGGCCTTCCGGCACGGAGCCATTGGTGCGGGTGATGATAGAAGGTAAAGATGGCGATCAGGTGGCGACGCTCTGTCGTGAACTGGCCGATGTGGTTGAAAAAGCCATTGCCTGACCGCAAGAGCGGTCGGGCTGGTTGGCACAAGAAAAGACTCCAAGGAATCCAACAATGAAAAGAACCCCTCTGGTTGCTGGCAACTGGAAAATGAATGGCGGGCAATCTCTGGTGGCGTCCATGGCGGCGGCCCTGGCGGATTATCAGGGTGCGGCGGATGTGGTCGTATGTCCGCCGTTTCCCTATCTGGTCTCTGCCCGCGAGCAGTTGCCGGAGGCCATTGGCCTGGGGGCGCAGAATGTCAGTGATCAGGCAGACGGCGCCTTCACCGGTGAAGTATCGGCCTCAATGCTGGCGGAAACGGGTTGCGGTTATGTGATTATTGGTCATTCCGAGCGCCGTGCCTTGTACGCGGAAAGCGATGCGCAGATTGCTGACAAGTTCGCCCAGGTGCAGGCGGCAGGCCTGATTCCCGTCTTGTGTGTGGGAGAAACCCTGGCGGAGCGAGAGGCAGACAATACAGAGGCGGTGGTCTGTGGGCAGCTGCAGGCGGTGATCGATGCGGTGGGCATTGCGGCGTTTGCGAAGGCCGTTGTTGCCTATGAGCCGGTCTGGGCCATTGGTACCGGCAAGACGGCAAGCCCGGAACAGGCTCAGGCCGTGCATGCCTGTTTGCGCCAGTCTTTGGCAGAAAATGACCCGGATATCGCTCAATCGCTGCGGTTGCTTTACGGCGGCAGCGTAAAGGCGGATAATGCCGCCCTTCTATTTGCCCAGTCAGACATCGATGGGGGTCTGATCGGTGGGGCATCGTTAACAGCCGACAGCTTTGTTGCGATCTGTCAGGCGGCGGAATAATTAGAGACGTTATGGATATTGTTGTTCATGTAGTGCACGTGCTGGCAGCCCTTGGGCTGATTGGTCTGGTGCTTATTCAGCACGGTAAAGGCGCGGATGCCGGTGCTTCCTTTGGCGGCGGTGGCTCGCAGACGGTATTCGGGAGCGCCGGTTCGGCAAACTTCCTGACCCGTGCCACGGCGGTGCTGGCGGCGGTTTTCTTTGTGACCAGCCTGGTGTTGGCCTGGATGGCGCGTCAGGAAGCGGACAGCACCCGTAGCTTCCTGCCGGAACTGGAAACCGTCGAGCATCAGGATGTTCCCGTCGTTGACGAGGAGCAATCCGACGTGCCCGCTGGCATGACAGAAGTGCCTGTGGCGCCAGAAGCCAATGAAGGGCAAAAAGAAGTTTCGGATGTGCCTCAAGCTGAGGTAGAATCCCCGGCCCCGGCTGACGCGCCTCAGCCGGAGCAGTAAGTAAGCGTTCTTTGCCGAAGTGGTGGAATTGGTAGACACGCTATCTTGAGGGGGTAGTGAGCTTCGCTCGTGCCGGTTCAAGTCCGGCCTTCGGCACCAATTAGGGAACGTTTTGCTGGTGTGTGTTGTCAGCGAAACGTATGAAGGAAATCGGTGGATTGACCGGCTTTCTTCAGAATCGACCCACGGGTTGATCAGTATCGGGTTATGTGGCTTTTCCCGATGCTAAGGCTTCGAAAAATAAATACTTTTTCGATAATGCCTTGACAGAGTGAGTGCCTCTAAGTATTATTTGCGCTCGATTTTGATGCGGGGTGGAGCAGTCTGGTAGCTCGTCGGGCTCATAACCCGAAGGTCGTAGGTTCAAATCCTGCCCCCGCTACCACTTAGAGGAACCAGAAAAACATCTCTGGTTCAAAGCGGACAAAAAGCCCCTCTAGCAGGGGCTTTTTGTTATCCGCAAACCGACCCGGTTAGTGGGAATGGGCGGTGGATACACGGTCGTTGTGCGGCAAAGCTGCAATCGCTGTGACATCCTCGGGCCCATTTTTTGTTTGTACCGTCGGAAAGTTTTATGTCAAAACGCACGGAACAATTAACGGAGCTGCTCGCTCCGGTAGTGGAAGATCTGGGCTTCGTGCTCTGGGGTGTTGAATACATCCAGGGGCGCGGGGCTGTTCTGCGTGTATTTATTGACCATGCAGACGGTATCTCGGTAGATAATTGCGCGGCCGTGAGTCACGAAGTCAGCGGCGTGCTGGATGTGGAAGATCCGATTTCCGGTGAATATAACCTTGAGGTGTCTTCACCGGGCATGGATCGGCCCATGTTCGAAATTGCGCAGTATGTCGATTACATCGGTGAAGATGTGCAGCTCAAGTTGCTGGCACCGGTAAGCGGCAAGCGCAAAATGACGGCGGCCATTGTGGCCGTGGATGGCGATACGCTGGTGGTGGAGCTGGATGGCGAAACCTTGCGTGTTCCTTACAGTCAGGTAGATCGTGCCCGGTTGCAGCCCCGCTTCGACTGAGTACGCCCTGAAGAACTTTAGTCTTTGTAAAGGCCTGGCCATGAACAAAGAGATCCTGCTGGTAGCGGAAACCGTATCAAACGAGAAAGGTGTAAGCCGAGACGTAATCTTCGAGGCCATTGAGCTGGCACTCGCGGCGGCCACCAAGAAACGTTTCAAGCAAGAAGACGTAGAAATTCGTGTGGAGATTGACCGGGTGTCCGGCAATGCCAGGAGTTTCCGTGTATGGCACGTGGTGCCAGACGAGGAGCTCTACGAGTTTGGCAAGCAGCTGACACTGGATGAAGCGCACGAGCAGGATGCGTCGCTGCAGATCGGTGATACCTGGGAAGAGGAAGTTGAATCCGAAGCCTTTGGCCGTATCGCTGCACAGACTGCCAAGCAGGTTATCGTACAAAAGGTACGTGAAGCCGAGCGCCGTCAGATTGTTGAAGAATATCGTGATCGCATTGGCGACCTGGTTAGCGGCACGGTGAAAAAAGCGACCCGGGATTCCATTATTCTGGATCTCGGTGGCAATGCTGAAGCGCTGATTACCCGCGAGCACATGATTCCCCGTGAAGCGGTTCGTCAGAACGACCGCATCCGCGCCTACCTGTTGGGTGTAAATGAGGAAAACCGGGGGCCGCAGCTGTTCGCCAGCCGCGCTTGCCCGGACATGCTGATCGAATTGTTCAAGATCGAAGTGCCGGAGATCGGTGAAGAGCTGATCGAGATCAAGGGTGCTGCCCGTGATCCGGGGTCCCGCGCCAAGATTGCCGTGAAAACCAATGATCAACGCATTGATCCAGTGGGTGCCTGTGTGGGTATGCGCGGCGCGCGTGTCCAGGCGGTGTCCAATGAGTTGGCCGGCGAGCGTATCGATATCGTCCTGTGGGACGACAACCCGGCGCAGCTGGTGATCAATGCCATGCAGCCGGCGGAAGTGGCTTCCATCGTGATGGATGAAGAAAGCCATTCCATGGATATCGCCGTGGAAGACGAATCCGCACTGGCCCAGGCTATCGGCCGCAGCGGGCAGAACATTCGCCTGGCCTCCGAGCTGACCGGCTGGGAACTCAACGTCATGACTATTGATGACGCTGAGACCAAACAGGAAGAAGAAGCGGAACAGGCCTTGCAGACGTTCATCAATGAGTTGGACGTTGACGAAGATGTGGCCGGTGTACTGGTTGATGAAGGTTTCTCTACCCTCGAAGAAGTGGCCTATGTGCCTGAGGAAGAGATGCTGGCAATTGATGGTTTTGATGAAGAGATCGTGGAGCTGTTGCGCCAGCGCGCCAAAGACGCGCTGTTGACCAAGGCCCTGGTGTCTGAAGAGAAGTTTGAACAGGCCGAGCCTGCGGAAGACCTTCTGAACATGGAAGGTATGGACCGTGAGTTGGCCGTTGAATTGGCTTCCCGTGGCATTGTCACGATGGAAGACCTCGCCGAACAGGCGGTGGATGACCTGCTGGAAATTGAAGGCCTGAGCGAAGAACGTGCAGCCGAGTTGATCATGACTGCACGGGCTCCCTGGTTTGAAGGCGAAGACGAAGCCGGGGCATAACCGCCCCTTTTCAGGCTGATCAAGCAGGCACCATCAGAGACGGACAGGAGAGTGTTGCTGACATGGCAGAAACGACCGTAAAGAAACTGGCCGACATCGTAGGGACGCCCGTCGAGAAGCTGCTCACGCAGATGAAAGACGCAGGGTTGCCCCATGGCGATGCCAGCGAAGTGGTCTCCGATGAACAGAAGCAGCAGCTACTGGCGCATCTGCGCAAGTCTCATGGTGCCCAGGACGAAAGCAGTGGAAAGAAAATTACGCTGAAGCGTAAATCCACCAGCACCATCAAGACCACCGGCGCTGCCGGCAAGTCCAAGACCGTGAACGTGGAGGTGCGCAAGAAACGCACCTACGTGAAACGTGATGTACTGGAAGCGGAAGAGCGTGAAGAAGCAGAACGCCTGGCGGCTGAAGAAGCTGCACGTGCTGCGGAAGAAGAGAAACGCGCGGCAGAAGAAGCCGCCAAACGTGCTGCGGATGATGAAGCGGCACGGTTGAAGGAAGACGAAGCACGCGCCAAGGCTGAGCAGGAACGCAAAGCTGCCGGCGAAAAAGCGGCGGAAGAAAAGAGCAAACGCGTTTCTGTGCCCAAGGTTTCTGCAACCAAGAAACCGGCCAAGGAAGAAACGCCGGAAGAAAAAGCCAAGCGCGAAGAAGCCGAGCGCAAGCAGCGTGAAGCTGATGAAGCCAAGCGCAAGCAGGAAGCGGAAGCCCGCAAGAAAGCGGAAGAAGAAGCGGCTCGCCGCACCGCTGAAGAAGCGGCCCGCATTGCAGCTGAACTGGAACAGCGTGGCGAGCAGGAAGAGAAGAAGCCTGCTGCGGAAGACGAAAAGGACAAAGGTTCGTCCATCGTTAATGCTGCCCAGGAAGCCAGCTACCAGCGTGAAGAGCGCCAGTCTCGCCGTCGTCGTCGCAAACCCAAGGTTGCGGGCGTTGTGCACGGCAAGATGAAGAGCTCCATGAACAAGCAGCATGGCTTTAAAACGCCGACGGAGAAGAAAATCTACGAAGTCGAAGTTCCAGATACTATTACTGTGACCGACCTGGCCCAGCGTATGAACGTCAAGGCCAAGTCGTTGATCAAGTCCCTGATGAAGATGGGCGAGATGGTCACTGTCAATCAGCCGATCGATCAGGAAACCGCCTTCCTGTTGGTGGAAGAGATGGGGCACAAGCCCATTGCCAGCAAAGGGCAGGAAGAGCTGCTTGAAGATCATCTGGCCGCGGATCTGGTTACCCGTGAAGGCGTGGATTCCGAGCACCGTGCGCCTGTTGTTACCATTATGGGCCACGTGGACCACGGTAAGACTTCCCTGCTGGACTATATCCGTAAAGCCAAGGTGGCAAGCGGTGAAGCCGGCGGTATTACCCAGCACATTGGTGCGTACCACGTTGAGCACGAGAAGGGCATGATTACCTTCCTCGATACTCCTGGCCACGCGGCCTTTACCGCCATGCGTGCCCGTGGTGCCAAAGCCACGGATATCGTGGTGATTGTGGTGGCGGCCGATGACGGCCTGATGCCGCAAACCGAAGAAGCGATCAATCACGCGAAAGCATCCGGTGCGCCGATCATTATTGCGGTCAACAAGATCGATAAAGAGCAGGCGGATCCTGATCGCGTGCGTAACGAGATGGCGACCAAGGATGTGATTCCGGAAGAGTGGGGTGGCGAATACCAGTTCATCAATGTGTCGGCCCATACCGGCCAAGGCATCGATGACCTGCTGGATGCCATTCTGTTGCAATCTGAATTGCTGGAGCTTCAGGCTCAGGCGTCTGGTTCAGCCACTGGTGTGGTGATTGAATCCCGTATCGAGAAAGGTCGCGGTACCGTTGCTTCCATTTTGGTTCAGGGCGGCGAGCTGCAGATCGGTGACATGCTGCTGGCCGGTGCCCACTTTGGCCGTGTGCGGGCGATGATCGATGAGAACGGCAAGCCGATCAAAAAAGCCGGCCCGTCTATTCCGCTGGAAGTGTTGGGCCTGAATGGCGCACCGGAAGCCGGTGAGCAGATCCAGGTTGTGACCGACGAGCGTAAGGCGCGGGAAGTGGCCGAGTTCCGTCAGGAACGTGACCGTGAGCTCAAACTCAAGCGTCAACAGGCATCCAAGCTGGAAAACCTGTTTGAAAATATGGGCAGCGCAGAAACCAAAACCGTCAACATCGTGTTGAAGACCGATGTGCGCGGTTCACTGGAAGCGCTGACCAGTGCCCTGAATGATCTGGGCACTGATGAAGTGAAGGTGAATCTGGTCTCCAGCGGCGTGGGTGCGATCAACGAATCCGACGTCAACCTGGCGATGACCAGTGAAGGTGTGTTGCTGGGCTTTAACGTTCGTGCAGATTCCAAGGCCAAGAAAACCTGCGAGCAGGAAGGCATTGATCTGCGCTACTACAGCGTGATCTATGAGCTGATTGATGACGTGAAGCAGGCCATGAGTGGTTTGCTGGCGCCGGAAAAACGCGAAGAGATCCTTGGCGTGGCCCAGGTGCGCGACGTGTTCCGTTCTTCCAAGTTCGGTGCGGTTGCTGGTTGTATGGTGGTGGAAGGTACGCTGTACCGGAACCGTCCGATCCGCGTTCTGCGCGACGATGTGGTGGTCTTCGAAGGCGAGCTGGAATCCCTGCGTCGCTTCAAGGACGATGTGCCTGAAGTGCGTAACGGCATGGAGTGTGGCATCGCGGTGAAGAGCTACAACGACGTGAAGGAAGGCGACAAGATCGAAGTCTTCGAAGTGAAGGAGGTGGCGCGCTTCCTGTAAGGAGTGTGCCCGAACCCTGCTATGAGCCGTCATCGCCGCCCCCAGGGCTTTAACCGCACCGACCGTATCGCTGACCAGATTCAGCGTGAACTGTCCCGGTTGCTGCAGTTTGAAATGAAAGACCCGCGGGTCAATCTGGCGACGATTCAGGATGTCACGGTTTCCCGCGATCTGTCCTATGCCGAGGTGTATTTCACCTTGCTGGGACAGGGTGAAGAAGCCGGCGTGGAAGCCGAAGAAGCGCTGGTCAAGGCCAGCGGCTTCCTGCGCAGCAGCCTGGCGAAGAGCCTCAATACCCGCACCACGCCCAAATTGCGTTTCCATTACGACATGACCCCGGAGCGGGCGGCACATCTGTCTCAGTTGATTGATGATGCCCGTGCCGAAGACCGGGAGTTGCGTCCGGAAGACGACGAAACCGGAAACAACGAGTAACTCGGAGCTGTCAGGTGGCAAAGCGTCGTCCCAGAGGCCGTGATCTCAACGGCATCCTGTTATTGGATAAATCGTCTGGCGTGAGCAGTAATGGCGCGCTGCAGATGGCCAAGAAAATGTTTGCCGCTGCCAAGGCGGGGCATACCGGTAGTCTGGATCCGCTGGCCACCGGCATGTTGCCGATTTGTTTTGGTGAAGCCACCAAGTTCAGCCAGTTTTTGCTGGAATCCGACAAGAGTTACCGGGTCACCGCCAAGCTGGGTGTGACCACGGAAACCGGTGACGCCGACGGCGATGTGGTGGAAACCACCGAGGTGAACGCGTCGTCCGCCCAGATCGAGACGGCCTTATTGTCGTTCAAGGGCGACATCGAACAGATCCCCAGCATGTATTCGGCCATCAAGCACGAGGGGGTGCCGCTGTACAAGCTGGCCCGCGAGGGCAAGACCGTGGAGCGCAAGCCGCGCCCGGTGACCATTTACGACCTGCGAATTTTGCGCATCGATGGTGATGAGGTGGAATTCGAGGTGGATTGCTCCAAAGGCACTTATGTGCGCTCTCTGGTGGAAGATACCGGCGCGCTGCTGGGTTGCGGTGGCCATGTAACGGCGCTGCACCGCCTGTCGGCGGGGCCTTATCCCGCGGAGCGCATGCTGACTCTGGAGCAGCTGGGCAAGATCAAGGAAACCGGCGGGTTCGAGGCAATCGACGAACTGCTCTTGCCTTTATCTACCAGCGTGGCAGACTGGCCGCGCGTTGAACTGGGTGACAATGCGGCGTATTACCTGCAGCAGGGTCAGCCAGTGATGGCCTCAGACCGTCCTCTGGACGGCTGGGTCAGCGTTTATCAGGCATCCAGTGGTGAATTTCTGGGTGTCGGAGAAGTATTGGAAGACGGGCGGATTGCCCCTCGTCGTCTGATCGCAGGCGGAGCCTCCTGAGGGGACTGGCCTGATTAATGACGGCAGCTATAAATATGCATGGCTGGCCGTGACCTTAATTGAGCATATTGGAGAAGCAACATGGCGTTAACCGCTGAACAGAAAGCTGAGATCCTGAAAGAGCATGGCCGCAAAGAGAACGACACCGGTTCCCCGGAAGTTCAGGTGGCTCTGCTGAGTGCCAACATCAACGGCCTGCAGGATCACTTCAAAGGCCACAAGAAGGATCACCACAGCCGTCGTGGTCTGATCCGCATGGTAAACCAGCGTCGTAAGCTGCTGGACTACCTGGCCAAGAAAGACCGCACCCGTTACCTCCAGCTGATCGAAAAGCTGGGTCTGCGTCGCTAACAGGCCGTAGATTGGGTAACCACAACAGAAGCTCGGCATTTGCCGGGCTTCTGTTGTTTTGGGGCAAGCAATAAATTCCTCGCCTCAGACAAGACGGGGTGTTGGTATGGGCCTGAGGCTGTGGTGTTTCGGAGCCTGAGGCGCGCGAGGCGTGATGCGTGATGCGTTTCTGGTTATGATGCGCGAGCGGAAGAAGATTGTTTATTAGAGGCATGGGCCTCGAAGACTGTTGTGAAGAAGAGAGAAGAGACGAGATATGTTTAATAAAATCACCAAGCAAATTCAGTTTGGCCGTGACACCGTCACCCTGGAAACCGGCCAGATCGCCCGCCAGGCAACTGCCGCTGTCATGGTCCGTATCGGTGACACCGAAGTGCTGGTCACCGTGGTGGGCAAAAAAGAAGCCAATCCAGGGCAGAACTTCTTTCCCCTGACCGTTAACTATCAGGAAAAGACCTACGCAACCGGCCGTATTCCCGGTGGTTTTCTGAAGCGTGAAGGCCGCCCCAGCGAAAAAGAAACGCTGACCTGCCGCCTGATCGATCGCCCGATTCGCCCGCTGTTCCCCAATGGCTTCATGAATGAAGTGCAGGTTGTGGCCACCGTGATGTCTTCGGACAAGAACCGTGACCCGGATATCGCTGCCCTGATCGGTACCTCCGCTGCCCTGTCCATTTCCGGGATTCCGTTCAATGGCCCCATCGGCGCCGCCCGTGTGGGTTACAAGGATGGCATGTACATCCTGAACCCGAGCTACACCGAACTGGCCGAGTCTGCGCTGGATCTGGTTGTGGCTGGCACCGAGCCTGCGGTACTGATGGTGGAATCGGAAGCGCAGGAGCTGTCTGAAGACCAGATGCTGGGTGCGGTATTGTTCGGTCACATGGAGATGCAGCCGCTGATCCAGGGCATCAAGGAATTCGCTGCCGAAGTGGGCACCGAGACCTGGGACTGGAAACCGGCTGAGCAGAACGAAACCCTGAAGGCCGCCATCAAAGACAAATTCGCCGCGGCGCTGGGCGAGGCTTACACCATCACCGAGAAGATGGCCCGTTACGCCAAGGTTGGCGAGCTGCGCGAAGCCTGTGTGGCTGAATTTGCCACCGGCGAAGAAGGTGCTCCGGAAGCCGGCGAAGTGAAAGAGCTGTTCGGCAAGATCGAAAAGAGCGTAGTGCGTGAAGCCGTGGTATCCGGCAAGCCGCGTATCGATGGCCGAGCTCTGGACGCTGTCCGTGCAATCGATTGTCAGGTGGGCACCCTGGCCAAAACGCACGGTTCTGCGTTGTTCACCCGTGGTGAAACCCAGGCCATCGTGACGGCCACTCTGGGTGGCATGCGCGATGCCCAGTTCATCGATGCGCTGGAAGGGTCCCGCCAGGATCACTTCATGCTGCAGTACAACTTCCCTCCGTACTGTGTGGGCGAGACCGGCTTTATCGGCTCTCCGAAACGTCGTGAAATCGGCCACGGCCGTCTGGCGCGTCGTGGTGTGGAAGCCGTTGTGCCGAGCGTGCAGGACTTCCCGTACACCGTTCGTGTGGTTTCCGAGATTACCGAATCCAACGGTTCGTCCTCCATGGCGTCCGTGTGCGGTACTTCCATGGCGCTGATGGATGCGGGTGTCCCGCTGACCGCGCCGGTGGCGGGTATTGCCATGGGGCTGGTGAAGGAAGAAGACGGTCGCTATGCAGTCCTGTCCGATATCCTCGGTGACGAAGATCACCTCGGCGACATGGACTTCAAGGTGGCGGGTACGGCCCGTGGCGTTACGGCCCTGCAGATGGATATCAAGATCGAAGGTATCACCGAAGAGATCATGGAGAAGGCGCTGAACCAGGCGAATGCCGGCCGTCTGCATATTCTGGGTGAAATGAACAAGGCGATCTCCGAGTCTCGCTCCCAGGTGTCTGACAACGCGCCGACCCTGCTGACCCTGAAGATCAACCCGGACAAGATTCGTGATGTGATCGGTAAAGGTGGTGCGACCATTCGTGCGCTGACCGACGAAACCGGTTGTACCATCGATATCGAAGACGACGGTAGCGTGAAAATCTACGGTGAAACCCGTGAAAAAGCGGATGAAGCCGTGCGTCGTGTGGAAGAAATCACTGCTGAAGCTGAAGTGGGCGTGATCTACGAAGGCAAGGTGACCCGTGTTGTCGATTTCGGTGCGTTTGTGGCGATCATGCCTGGCACTGAAGGCCTGCTGCACATCTCCCAAATTGCTGAAGAGCGCGTAGAAAAAGTGACTGACTACGTGAACGAAGGCGAGATCATCAAGGTGAAAGTCCTTGATGTGGATCAGCGTGGTCGCATCAAGCTGTCCATGAAGGAAGCCAAAGAAGATTAATTTCTCTTTTTGCTTGTAAAGAAGGGTCGGCATTTGCCGGCCCTTTTTTTATGCGCGGGAAAGGCGGGAACGACGGCCAGTTTTGCAAACAGTAATGGCCTGGCCGTAAAAGGCGGCTGGCGTCAGGCCAATGAGTGCAGTGTAGCGGCGGGGCAAATGAAAACGGCGCAGGGGGTGATTAGCCCGCTGCGCCGTTTCTTGTTGCTGTTGTGGCTTATTTATTCTGGCGGGTCTCGATAAGCTGGTCCACCACGCCGGGGTCGGCCAGGGTGGAAGTATCGCCCAGGCTGTCCAGTTCATCGGCGGCGATCTTGCGCAGGATGCGACGCATGATCTTGCCGGAGCGGGTTTTCGGCAGGCCCGGGGCAAAGTGGATCAGGTCGGGCTTGGCGATGGGGCCGATTTCCTGGGTGACCAGGTCCCGCAGGACCTGAACCAGTTCTTCGCTGCTTTCCTTGCCGGCCATCAGTGACACATAGGCATAGATGCCCTGGCCTTTGACGTCATGTTGGTAGCCGACCACGGCGGCTTCGGAGATGCTGGGGTGCAGCACCAGGGCTGATTCAATTTCGGCAGTGCCCAGGCGGTGGCCAGACACGTTGAGCACGTCGTCCACCCGGCCGGTGATCCAGTAGTAGCCATCTTCATCACGGCGAGCGCCATCACCGGTGAAATAGCAGTCCTTGTAGGCGCTGAAATAGGTGTCGATCAGGCGCTGGTGATCGCCATAGACTGTCCGGATCTGGCTGGGCCAGCTGGCCTTGATAACCAGGTTACCGGAGGCCGCGCCGTCCAGTTCTTTGCCGTCCGGGTCCATCAGCCCGGGCTGCACACCGAACATGGGCAGGGTGGCCGAGCCGGCTTTCAGGTCCACAGCGCCGGGCAGGGGCGCAATCATGATGGCGCCGGTTTCGGTCTGCCACCAGGTGTCCACAATCGGGCAGCGGGAATTACCGACTATCTTGTAGTACCACTCCCAGGCTTCCGGGTTGATGGGTTCGCCCACTGTGCCCAGCAGCTTCAGGCTGGCGCGGGAGGTCTGCTCCACAGGGGCGTCCCCCAGCCCCATCAGGGCGCGAATGGCGGTGGGGGCAGTGTAGAAAATATTGACTTTGTGTTTGTCCACCACCTGCCAGCAACGGGAGGCATCGGGATAGGTGGGTACGCCTTCGAACATCAGGGTGGTGGCGCCGTTGGCCAGTGGGCCGTAGACGATGTAGCTGTGCCCGGTGATCCAGCCCACATCGGCGGTGCACCAGTAGATGTCGCCGTCCTGATAGTCGAACACGTATTTGTGGGTCAGGGCGCTGTTGAGCAGGTAGCCGGCGGTGGTGTGCACCACCCCTTTGGGTTTGCCGGTGGAGCCGGAAGTGTACAGGGTGAACAGCGGGTCCTCAGCCTCGACCCACTCCGGTTCGCAATCGGTGGAGGCGTCGGCCATGGCCTCGTGGTACCAGACATCGCGGGGCGTTTGCCAGGCCACGTCACCACCGGTGCGTTTCACGGTCAGGCAGGTATGCACGCAGTCGACGCCGTCCAGCGCCTTGTCCGCATTCACTTTCAGCGGAATCGCCTTGCCACCGCGTACCCCTTCGTCGGCGGTAATCAGTGCGCAGGCTTCGGCGTTGAGGATACGGTCTTTCAGGGCTTCCGGAGAGAAGCCGCCAAACACCACAGAATGAATGGCGCCGATACGGGCGCAGGCCAGCATGGCGTAGGCCGCTTCGGGAATCATGGGCATGTAGATAACGACGCGGTCGCCTTTTTTCACGCCCCGGTTCTTGAGCACGTTAGCGAATTTGCTCACTTCCTCGAACAGCTGTTGATAACTGATGTGCTTGTCCTGATCGGGTTCGTCGCCTTCCCAGATGATCGCGGTTTGATTGGCGCGCTCAGGCAGGTGGCGATCGACGCAGTTGTAGCAGGCATTCAGGGTGGCGCCCTTGAACCAGGCCGCCCGGCCTTCACTGAAGTCCCATTCGCTGACGGTGTCCCAGGGGGTCTTCCAGTCCAGAAGCTGTTCGGCGCGCTCGGCCCAGAAGGTGTCCGGGTCGTTGATGGATTGGGCGTACCAGCGGTCGTAGGTGTCGCGGTCCATCAGGGTCTGTTTTTTATACTCGGCGGGAACAGGGTGAGTATGTACTTGGGACATTAGGGCCTCCTTGGGATACTGCCTGCCAGTTTCCATCATTATTATGGCTACGCCTGCCCGGGGGTATTCCACCATGGTCTTATAGGGTGTTGTGAGGGTAGACGTTGTGTTCCAAGAGTAAACAAAGCGTTGCTTAATGACCAATGCCCAAGCGGACAAAAGAGGCAATGTATACAGGGAAAGCAGTAAAAAGCGGCAGGCAAAAAAAACGCCGGCAGGGCCGGCGTTTTATCAAAAATTCAGAGCCAATTCGGGATCAGGCAACCTGAACCGGAATGGCATCGCTGGTGCCTTTCACTTCATTGCCTTCGGCCATGTAAATCAGGCTTGGCTTGAAGTTGATCAGCTCCGCGCTGGAGTAACTGGCGTAAGCGCAAATGATCACGCGGTCACCGGGCTGGGCCTTGTGAGCGGCGGCACCGTTGACGGAGATGATTTTGGAGCCCGCTTCGCCACGGATTGCGTAGGTTTCGAAACGCTCACCGTTGTCGATGTTGTAGATCTGGATCTGTTCGTATTCCAGGATACCCGCCATGTCCATCAAATCGCCATCAATGGCGCAGGAGCCTTCGTACTCGAGCTCCGCGTGGGTGACACGAGCCTGATGGAGTTTTGCTTTCAGCATGGTGCACTGCATGTTGGTTACCTCTCAAGCGACCCGAAACCTGCTGTAAACGCCGTATGGTGGGCATGCAGGCACTTCAAGGGGCCGGAAGTATGCATGAATCACCGGTCACGCACAACGGCCAGAGATATATTGTCGATCAATCGCGTTGACCCTAGTTTCGCGGCGACGGCGGCCACCAGGTCAGTGTCTTGCGGGCCCGCCGGCGCCAGGGTTTTGGCGCTGACGATGGTCAGATAGTCTACGCTGAACCCGGCAGTATCGAGCGATTGACTGATGCGGCTTTCCAGTGCCCGGTAGTCCCGCTCGCCGGCGTCGATGTCGGTTTTCAGCTGTTGCAGGTGTGCATAGAGCTGTGGGGCGAGTGTGCGCTCACTGTCGCTCAAAAAGCCGTTTCGCGAGCTGCGCGCCAGACCATCCGTTTCGCGGCTGGTGGCGGCACCGACGATCTTCACCGGGAACAGTAGCTCTTCACACATGCGGCGCAGAATGGCCAGCTGCTGGAAGTCCTTTTCACCGAATACGGCCACGTCCGGTTGCACGATGTTCAGTAGCTTGGAGACCACGGTGGTGACGCCCCGGAAGTGCCCTTCGCGGCTGGCGCCACACAGGTAGTCGCCCAGCTGGTCCACGTCCACCCAGGTCTGGTTCTGGCCGAGCGGGTACATTTCCTCGACGGATGGCGCAAACAGCAGGTCGGTGGCGGCCTCGACCAGGGCGGCGGCATCGGCGTCCAGGGTGCGTGGGTAGCGGTCGAAGTCTTCGTTGGGGCCGAACTGGGTGGGGTTCACAAAGATCGATACCACCACCACGTCGCAGCGGGCGCGCGCCTCGCGAATCAGGCTGATATGGCCGTCGTGCAGGTTACCCATGGTGGGGACAAAGCCCACGGTCTGGCCTTTGTTGTGCCACCCGCGGACATATTCACGGACCTGGGCGACGGAGTGAACGGTTTGCATGGAAATCCTCGCAAGAGACGCCGCACGCTACACGCAACAGGCAGCAACGCGACACTTGGGTTGTTGCGTTATTCTGCAGGGTTGGGGCCGCGCTTGAGCTATGGCGCGGCCCCGACATTGCAGCTTCAAAGTCCGCTACGCCGCGTTGTGGCGTGAAGCGTGTTGCTTGCTGCGGTTTTTCAAAAACAGTGCTCGTCGGCCGGGAAGC
Source organism: Alcanivorax sp. HI0044 (assembly GCF_001634945.1). Lineage (NCBI taxonomy): Bacteria > Pseudomonadati > Pseudomonadota > Gammaproteobacteria > Oceanospirillales > Alcanivoracaceae > Alcanivorax > Alcanivorax sp. HI0044. The sequence continues at coordinate 553 of NZ_LWEZ01000391.1, read as the reverse complement.
TGCCGTCTTTCACGGCGGCGTCATAGGCCTTGAAAGCGGCGCGCATATCGCCGGTGTCCGCCATGAAATCGCGCACGAAACGGGCCGGTTTGCCGGGGCTGATGCCGAGCATGTCGTGCATCACCAGTACCTGGCCGTCGCATTCCGGCGCAGCGCCGATGCCGATCACCGGGGCGGCGACCTGGCGGCTAATCTCCGCGCTGAGTGCGCGCGGTACGCACTCCAGTACGAACAGGGCTGCGCCGGCCTGATCCAGTATTTTGGCGGCGTCGAGCAGCTCGGCGGCGCCGTCGTCATCTTTGCCCTGCACCCGGTAGCCGCCCAGCGAGTTCACCGCTTGCGGGGTCAGGCCCAGGTGGGCGCAGACAGGAATGCCGTTGCGATTCAGGATCTCAATGGCGTCGGCCAGCCAGGCGCTGCCTTCCAGTTTCACCATGTTGGCGCCGGCCTGCATCAGGGCAGTGGCGGCTTCCAGGGTACGTTCCAGGGTGGCGGCGCCCATAAAGGGAACATCAGCAATGACCAGGCTGCCCTGGTTGCCGCGGACCACGCA
>NZ_LWEZ01000390.1:0-1459 GCF_001634945.1 Alcanivorax sp. HI0044 | reverse complement strand
ACGGCGAATGTTGCGAATAGAGACACGAGCCTGTTCAGCTTCTGCGCGCACCACCTTCACCAGATCCTTGCGGGTTTCCTCGGTCAGCGGCGGCAGCGGTAAACGAATCAGGGTGCCGGACGTGGACGGGTTCAGGCCCAGATCGGACATCAGGATGGCACGTTCGATCTGCGGAATCATTGACTTGTCGAACGGCGAAACCGTCAGCGTTCTGCCTTCTTCCACCGAGATATTACCCATCTGGTTGAGCGGCGTCTCAGCGCCATAATACTCAATGGTAATATTGTCCAGCAGGCTGGGATGTGCCCGACCGGTCCGCACCCGTTTCATGGCTGAATCCAGTGCCTCAAGACTCTTTTTCATGCGGCTTTGCGCATCACTGCGAATATCGTCAATCACCGTTATTCCTCGCTCTATCAGCGGTATCGCCAGCGCTTACTGCGCGGCTTCCACCAGGGTACCTTCATTACCGCCCAGCATCAGATTGAGCAGGGCACCCTTCTTGTTCATATCAAAAACACGCAACGGCATGGCATGGTCGCGGCACAGACAAATAGCCGTCAGATCCATGACACCCAGCTTTTTATCCAGCACCTCATCATAGGTCAAGGTGTCGTATTTGACCGCATCCGGGTTTTTCACCGGATCATCATTATAGACCCCATCCACCTTGGTGGCCTTCAATACCACATCGGCACTGATTTCAATGCCGCGCAAGCAGGCAGCAGAGTCGGTGGTAAAGAAGGGATTGCCGGTACCGGCACAGAAGATCACCACTTCACCGTTTTTCAGGTGGCGATTGGCATTGCGATGATCATAGTGCTCCACCACACCACTCATGGGGATCGCCGACATCAGGCGAGTGCGGATATTGGAGCGCTCCAGGGCATCGCGCAGGGCCAGGCCATTCATCACCGTGGCCAGCATGCCCATATGGTCCCCGGCGACCCGGTCCAGGCCGGCGCTCTGCAGCGCCGCGCCACGAAACAGATTACCACCGCCAACAACCAGGCCGACCTGAACGCCGATGCCAACCAATTGGCCGATTTCCAGGGAAATGGCATCCAGTACCTTCGGGTCGATACCGAACCCCTCTTCACCCGCCAGCGCCTCACCACTCAGCTTGAGCAGAATACGGTTATAGCGCGGTGAGCGCTCCTTGTTCGTCGGCATGTCTTTCTCTCCACCACTCATACGAAACCGCCACCCATGAATAACCCGCCATCGTCATCATTTTTACCGGCCCAGGCCGGCCTTTCACTGCATTCAAACGCACGAGCCTGTGCTGCATAGCACAGTACCGCCCCGCACGATGGTTGCAAGCGCTTTTCACTTTCTGCCGTTCAACAGGCGAAAAAAACGCCCTGCTAGTCAAGCCAGCAAGGCGCCCTTTTGCACATCGAACTCGCGAGCCTTAGCCTTTGGCCGCAGCTTCCACTTCGGCCGCGAAGTCGACTTC
>NZ_LWEZ01000389.1:0-1100 GCF_001634945.1 Alcanivorax sp. HI0044 | reverse complement strand
GAAGTTGGCCAGTTCGAGCACCGCCAGCACGTCTTCGGCCTGCAGGTTCAGGGCGATTTTCAGTTTCATGAAAATCATGTTGTTGGTGAGGCGGCTTTCCGGTTCCGGTTGTGGCCCGGGCTTTTTTCCGCGCAGCGCATTGATCAGGCCGTTGAGAAAAATCGCCAGGGTGCGATCGGTGCATTTCTGAAAGGCCGGGTCGTCGTCCTTTTTCAGCCAGTCGCTGACTTGTTCCCGGGTGACGGTTTCGCCGGCTTCGGCGAAGACGCCGATCATGCGGGTGTCGTCGAAATCGAAGATGTACCGGGTGCGGCGGAGGACGTCGTTATTGAGCATGCGGGACCTGTGGTGAGGGAAACGGAGGGGCGTGACCGCCATGGTTCAAGCGTAATAGTACAGGGAACCGATGGCGGGGACACGTCTGCATGTCCGCAGAAGGCTCAGGGAGAAAAAATTTTCAGCCCCACAATACCGACCAGGATCAGCCCCAGACACAGTAACCGTGGGGCGTTAACCGCATCCTGGAACAGCAGAATACCCAGTAGCACGGTGCCGACGGTGCCGATGCCGGTCCACACCGCGTAGGCGGTGCCCACGGGCAAGGTCTGCATGGCTTTTGCCAATAGCCAGAAACTGGCGATCATGCCGATGAGGGTAAGCAGTGAGGGAAGCGGGCGGGTAAAGCCGTGACTGGACTTCAAACCCAGCGCCCAGCCAGTTTCAATAATGCCTGCAAGAATAACCAGGGCCCATGCCATGACGTGTCTCCTGTCATGGGGTCGTCCCCGTTATGTAATTGATGCGCTGGCGGTGATTGCCGGGGTCGTCCCTGGCATCCATTGGTGTCCAGTATAGCTCCTCAGACCCATGGGCGGAATCAGGGTTCCTGTGGGGCGAGAATTTTCTCGATGTGCTCGGGATCGTGGCAGAGCGTGAGCAGGGCGTCCTGGAAGGGGCGCTGTGCTTCCTCGTCGAAATGTTGCTGTATCCACTGCCTGAGCTGCTGCTGGTAATGGAAGTAGGGGCAGTTTTGCACCGGTGTGGTTTTTATATGGGCGAACAGCGGTACGGTGATTTCCCGGTGCTGTTCACCGGTTGGG
>NZ_LWEZ01000388.1:0-1053 GCF_001634945.1 Alcanivorax sp. HI0044 | reverse complement strand
CTGCCAAGCGTAACAAGCGCATCACCTGGTTGGTGGCCAGCGGCGCCCGGCTACCGCTGTTTGATGCCAGCCAGCAAACCGTATTTGTGTTGTTCACCCGCCTGTTCGTGGACGATATCGCCCGGGTGCTGCAACCCGGTGGGGAGTTGATTGTTGTCGGTACCGGGGAAACGCACCTGCTGCCGTTGCGCGAAGCCCTGTACGACGATGTGCGGCAAAGCAGTTTTGATGCGGGCAAGTTTCTGGATGATCGCTTCGAGCTGATCTCCAGCGAGACCCTGCATTGCCAATGGGTTCCGGACTCAGAAGAAGAGCTCCGTAACCTGCTGGCCATGACCCCCCATCACTGGCGGGCACGGCCGGATGCGAAAGCCGGCATTGGCGCCCTGGCCGGCCAGCCCATGAACGGACATTTTGTGATTCAACGCTGGCGAAGGGTGGCGTAGATTGCGTTTATCAAACGTGATGTCGGGTTCGTGTCGGATTACGGCTACGCCTAATTCGACCTACCTGGAAAGGGTTTCGTAGGTCGAATTAGCCTGAAAGGCGTAACCCGACAACATGTCGCACAGCCCTCCCATCACCCCTCTCTTTTCCCAAGCACTCGCTCCAGATACGACAGCAAGTCATCCGCATTGCTCACCGGCGCCCGGTAAGCCAGATGCCCATCCGGGCGCATCAACCAGAGCCGGCCCTGATCGCCGAATGCGCTGGCAAACTCCCCTTCATGGTCACGCCAGATACGGGTGGTACCTTCACGGGGCACATCTTCATCTGCGGTGGCCCGCGCCGCAATCACGGTCAGGTGCACGCGCTCACGGTATTCCTGCCCCAAACGATCACTCAAGGCATACATCACCAGCCGCTCGTTATGCTCGGGGGATTCGCTCACCTGCAGCAACAAATGATGTACCGGTTTGCGCAACAAACCGTGCAACTGATGCAGATGCCCGGTGCGCACGGATTTCAGCGCCGCATCCGGCAGCCGATCGCCCGGCAGCGGCCCCTGATGCCGCCCGCCCACGTCGGCCTCCGGCCCACAGGTGACCAGCG
>NZ_LWEZ01000387.1:0-868 GCF_001634945.1 Alcanivorax sp. HI0044 | reverse complement strand
TGCCGGAAATGGCTGAGGCCATCAGCCAGGAGATGGGGGCCCCCATCTCCCTGGCCAGCAAGGTGCAGGCCCCCATGGGCCTTGCCCATTTGAAAACCGCGCTGGGCATCGCCCGGGAGTTCCCGTTTGAAGAAACCGCGGGCCAATCACTGATCCGCCGGGAAGCTGCCGGTGTCTGCGCCCTGATCACGCCCTGGAACTGGCCCATGAACCAGGTCATGTGCAAAGTCGCCCCCGCCATGGCCGCCGGTTGCACCATGGTGCTCAAGCCCAGTGAATTTGCCCCTCTGTCCGCCAACCTGCTGACCCGGATTATCGACGAAGCCGGCGTACCCGCCGGGGTCTTCAATATGGTGTATGGCGATGGCGCAGCCGTAGGGCCCTTGCTGTCCAGCGACCCACGCATTGATGTGGTGTCTCTCACCGGCTCCACCCGCGCCGGGGAATCGGTGAGCCGGGAAGCGGCCAGCACCATTAAGCGCGTGTCGCTGGAACTGGGAGGCAAGTCCGCCAATATCCTGCTGCCAGGCTGCGATCTGGAGCAGGCTGTTACCCACGGGGTGCGCTCCATGATGACCAACACCGGACAGAGCTGTAATGCTCCGTCACGGATGCTGGTGCCGGCGGATCAACTGGCCGAGGCCGAACAGATCGCTACCCAGGTTTGCGACAGCGTGGTGGTCGGAGACCCCACTGATAACGCTACTGTCATGGGCCCCATCGCCAATGGCCGCCAATACCAGCGCGTGCAGGCCATGATTGAGAAAGGCCAGCAAGAAGGCGCCAAACTGGTTGCCGGCGGAACCGGCAAACCCGACGGAATCACCAAAGGTTACTTCGCTCGCCCCACGGTATTCAGTGAAGTGAA
>NZ_LWEZ01000386.1:0-922 GCF_001634945.1 Alcanivorax sp. HI0044 | reverse complement strand
TCGAACTGGTTGAAGTTGAACTCCTGTGGCACCACACCGATCTGCTTCTTGGCCAGAGACCGCTGGGTATCCAGGGAATAGCCAAAGATGCTCACATCACCACCGGAGTTATTGACCAGTGAACTGATCACACCAATGGTGGTAGATTTGCCGGCCCCGTTGGGGCCCAGCAAGGCAAAGAAATCGCCCTTCTTCACATCCAGATCAATACCTTTGAGCGCTTGCACGCCATTGGCATAGGTTTTGGTCAAATTGCGAATTGTCAGCGCGGACAAGGCACACCTCGTCAGAAGTCGGTAAACGGAGAGATCGGTTTAGAAATGCGGTTACAACGCACGATGGCAGTGATCACCACGCCATATCCAGTGAAGCTGGCCGCCACTGAACCACAGCCACAGCCCTTCCATCATCCAGGGCCAGTCATCCTCGGTAATGCGCCGGTGCCCATGCAGTTCGGCCACCAGCACGGCAAGAATGGTGTCGTGGGTCACGTGCACGTTCAGGTGGCCCGGTGCCGGTTCACGCTCGCTCAGGTACCGGGCCAGCTTGGCGCGGCCTTCTGCCGGCGACAGCATGCCCTCAAAGGGTTGCTGTAAGTGCTGGTTAAGGAATTTAAACGCACCCATCTTCAGAAACGTGGGGCCGACCTGATTCAGGTCTTCCACGTAACAGCCAGGCTCCACCAGGGTGGTATCGGTGGTGATTTCGGGAATCGTCTCCAACAGCCCTGCCTTGCGGGCGCCTTCGGCCATGGCCTTGGCGGTATTCACGCAGCGCCCCACCGGGCTGGAAAAAAACGCATCCACTGGCCGCGCCAGCTGGCTACCCCACTCCCGGGCCATATCGATGCCTTCCGGGGTCAGGGGCAGGCGGTAATCGGCAAAACCGTTCTTGGCCAGTTCACGCACAGAGTGCCGCGTCA
>NZ_LWEZ01000385.1:0-1482 GCF_001634945.1 Alcanivorax sp. HI0044 | reverse complement strand
CTTTAAAGTTATTGCTGATGAGATATTCATGCGAAAGAATTTTGTCTGTAATGCTCTTTGTCAGAAGCGTACATCGGCAGATGCGCGTATTCAGATGGGGGCTGCGCATGATCACCTTTTTGTTTATGCGAGAGACATAAATAAGATTTCCTTAAATCGATTAGCATTGGACCGTTCGAAGGCGACTGGATTCAAAAATCCTGACAACGACCCTCGTGGACCATGGTCCTCAACTGACTTTACGGCGCAAGGTTGGCGTCCAAACCAGATGTATAAGATTCAGTTGCCAAGCGGGCGTATCGTTGAGCCGCCTGCGGGGCGATGCTGGTCTAATATTGAGCCTGTGTTTCATGAATTGCGAAAACAAGGCCGTATGTGGTTTGGCGCCAAAGGCGATGGAAGGCCTCGAGTTAAGAATTATTTGGCTGAGCACGAGGGAGTGTCCTCTTGGACTTGGTGGCCAAATTCTGAGGTTGGTCACAATCAGGAGTCAAAAAAAGAAATCAATGAGCTGTTTGGGGCAGACCAAGCTTTCGATACACCGAAGCCTGAAAGACTTATCAAGCGAATCCTTGATATCGCCACAAATCCGGGAGACATCGTCCTCGACAGTTTCCTCGGGTCCGGAACGACTGCTGCAGTAGCTCATAAGACTGGTCGGCAATGGATCGGAATAGAGATGGGTGAGCATGCCCGCTCACATTGTCAGCCACGCCTCAAAGAAGTTGTGCTTGGTGAGCAGGGAGGTATCTCGAAGTCAGTCAACTGGCAAGGAGGAGGGGGGTTTCGTTTCTTTAAACTAGGCGCGCCAGTGTTCGACGAAAATGGTCATATCCGGCCAGATATACGTTTTGAAAGTTTAGCGGCCCATGTCTGGTTCTCCGAAACAGGAATTGCTCGCTCAACTCGTGCCCCGAAAGAGTCATTCCTAGGGAGTCATAACGGTATCGGTTACTACCTGCTTTATAACGGAATTCTGGGTGATGAGAGTAATGGAGGGGGGAATGTTCTGACGCGTCGAGTTTTACGTTCGCTCCCTAAGTTTGATGGCCCAAAGGTGATTTATGGGGAGGCTAGTGGCCTGACTCAGGAGCAGCTTGACGAGCTGGATATCACTTTTAAACAAACACCCTACGACATCAAGGCATAGCTCTATGGCTTTGGCTCTCAAGCAATATCAACGTCGCTCCCTTGCCAGCCTGGAGCATTTTCTGGAGCTGGCTCGTGTTGAAGGAGCCGCATCTGCTTTCGGTAAAGCCGTGGATGAAGGGCTGATTGACGAATACAAGCCCATGCCTGGCTTGCCGCACATCCCGTATGTCTGCCTGCGTATTCCCACGGGTGGGGGGAAAACTGTCATGGGGGCCCACATTATTCAGGCCGCAAGTCGGTCTTTGCTGGAACGGCAGTTTCCGCTCGTGATGTGGATGGTCCCAACCACTCAAATCAAGGATCAAACTCTGGAGGCATTCAGCGATCCAA
>NZ_LWEZ01000384.1:0-687 GCF_001634945.1 Alcanivorax sp. HI0044 | reverse complement strand
TGTTGCTGCACCACACCTTGATGACCCAGAGCCAGCCGGACTGGACCAGCCAGGAGCTGGGCAAGGCCCTGGCTCAAGAACCGCTGGAGCGTCATTTCCGCCGATTTGAATCCCTGCAGCGCAAGCTTGCCTACCAGAAACATCTGAGTGTCAGCCGTTACTTTCTGAGCCGCGACAAGATGGCCCAGCTGGGGTTGCCGGAATCGGTATCGGCCTGGTACCCGCTGGCCACGCTGTTGCCGCGGTTGCTCTCGTTCAGTGGCCAGCACTATGTTCCGGGGCTGCGCCAATGGCAGCAACAAAGAGGACGTAACGCCCAACGCAAGGTGCTGGGGCAAATGTTCGGCGACGCGAAACAGGATCTTATCCGGCCGGGCGTCAATCACCCTGGCCATGCCTGAGAACGGCGGCTCAACCGATCAGCAATAAAGGAAAACAGAATGACTGAAGTGAACACGAAAACCGTTTTTATCACCGGTGCGTCCTCCGGCATTGGCTATGCCACGGCACGGTTGTTTCAGGACAAGGGCTGGAATGTGGTCGCAACCCTGCGCAAGCCGGAACAGGCCGAAGCACTGGCTGCCTTGCCTCGGGTGTTGTGCCTGCCACTGGATGTTAATGATCGGGCCAGCATTCATGCGGCGGTTGAAAAGGCCATTGCGCATTTTGGCGCTATCGATGTGCTGG
>NZ_LWEZ01000383.1:0-1426 GCF_001634945.1 Alcanivorax sp. HI0044 | reverse complement strand
GGCGGCCCCGGAAAAAGGGGAGCTGGAAGTCATCTGCCAGGGTGGCAATCGTCGACAGGAACCCTCGGCAAGTACACCGGAGCAGTTGCGCGAGCGCTGCCTGCAATCGCCAGACTATCCCTGCTGAGTCCCTGCCGAGCGCTACAAAGCGAAAGCGTATGACGAGCAGGGTGCCTGGCGTCAGTCTTTCCCGTTCTGTGTGTCGTCGTCGCCGGAATCCAGCCAGATAAACAGGGCAAAACTGCCCGCAAAGACCAGAATGCCGGCAATCACGGCGATTCCTGCCAGAACCACGCTGTCCATATACATAAAAAATCCTCCCGGAGCCTGTCTCGGTAGCATGACAGGTTCCGGGAGGATAGTGATGATGCAGGTCAACATTTGCCACCGGAAGCCGGTAGCGACACAGACCTAGTCGCCGGTTTTCCAGCCGGTGAACATTTTCTTCACCAGGAAGGGCGTGAGCTTCAATGAGGCGCCGAGCCACTGGCCAACGCTGGACGGGAAAACGAACAGCAGGGCGTTCTTGATGCCGTTGTAGGTGGCTTGATCAAACGGGTACCAGAAAATATTGCGTTTGGACGGCAGAATATCCCAGTTCACCACTTTCGCCTGCGTCATTTCTTCCAGCCCTTCCGGGCCATGGGTGCGGCCAATGCCGGATTCCTTCCCGCCACCCCAGGGGGTTTCGGACAGGCCGTGGCTGTAAAGATGATCGTTTACGGTGGTAACCCCGGATTGCAACCGGGCGGCAATGGCTCGGCCGCGTTTGTTGTCTTTGGTCCACACCGAGGAGGTCAGCGCCAGATGCGAATCGTTGGCTTTGCGAATGGCCTCTTCTTCATTGGCCACACGTTGTACTGCGATCAACGGGCCAAAGGTTTCATCGCACATGGTAAGCATGTCGTCGGTGACCTGGGTGAGCAGGGTGGCGGGGAAGAAGAAGCCGTTTTCCACATTGCCCACCGGGCGTGACTGGGCTCGATGCGGGCGCCTTTGGCCAACGCATCTTCCACGTGTTGCTGCACGGTGCGCAGCTGACCGGCCGTGGTCAGGCTGCCGATATCCACATCAAAACTGTTGCAGCCGATGCCGTGGCGCAGTTGGCGAGTCTTCTTGGCCAGCAAGTCCACGAATTGGTCGTACACCGCATCCACCACATAGACGCGTTCCACGCCGCCACAGCTTTGCCCAGCATTCTGGTAGCCGGCCCAGGCGGCGCCGTTGGTGGCACGCTCCAGATCCGCGTCTTCCAGCACCAGCATGGGGTCATTGCCGCCCAGCTCCAGGGAAACCGGTGTCAGCGTTTGCGCGGCCTGGGCCATCAACGTTTTGCCCGCAGGTACCGAGCCGGTGAAGAACAGCTTGTCGATGCCGTTATCGAAAAAACCGGTGGCCACTTTGGAACCAGAGCCGACGATGTGTT
>NZ_LWEZ01000382.1:0-647 GCF_001634945.1 Alcanivorax sp. HI0044 | reverse complement strand
CTTTTTCATGCCCCGTGACGGTTGCGAGCCCAGCCCGACGATTTCCAAGGTGCCATCGGCTGCTGTCTGGCCGACGATGGCAACCACCTTGGAGGTGCCAATATCGAGTCCGACAATCATGTTTTCTGTTGCTGTCGCCATGTCACCCTTTCTCCTAACTCTGCTGCTCGCGCCAGGTCACTGCCATGCCGTCCGCATAACGCAGATCAACACGAGCTACCTGGCGGCTATCCGTGCTCAGCACGCCACGATAAAGCCGCACAAAACGGCGTAATTTGGTGGTGTAATGCTCACGGTCTACCACCAGTTCCATGTCGTTATTCAGCGTCAGGCGCGCGGTCAGGCGCGCGTTGACGTCCATGCTGCGAATGCTCAGGTCCACATCCGCCAGCGTTTTGCCCATGCTGTGGTAGAAGCCCATGACTTCCTCCAGCCGTTGCTCCGGGCCGCTCAGGTGGGGCAGATCCGTCAGGTCATACTGCTTGAGCGCCTTGAACGGCTGCCCGCTGTCCGACACCAGCACTGCCTCGTTCCACACGGCCACCGGGCGACGCTCTTCCACTGTCAGCACCACGGTATCGGGCCACTGACGACGGACGGAGACCTCCTCCACCCAACTCAATCCCTGTGACTGCTGGTAAATATCT
>NZ_LWEZ01000381.1:0-740 GCF_001634945.1 Alcanivorax sp. HI0044 | reverse complement strand
ACGGCAGAGTAACCCGCCCCACGGGCGTGCGGAGGGCAAGCGTACTTCGGTTGTCCGGGTTGCTCAGGTAGTCCAGCGGAATCCATACGCCGTGGCGGGCTTCGTGGTTCAGGCGCAGCACGTCGTCGCCCTGCCAGGCAAACACATGGGGCGTGACCACCATGGGCCGCCAGCGGCTGTGGTGGCGGGTCAGTCGGTCTGTCAGGCGCGCCTGGTAGTGCCCGCTCTGGTACAGGTCGAGCCCGGTTTCTTCAACGGTTTCACGCATGGCGGTGTCACGGCTGGAGGTATCCCCGGTTTGCAGGCGCCCACCGGGGAAGGCCATGTCTCCGGACCAGGGGTCGCCGGGGCGATGAGCGCGCTGGATAAAGAATAGCTCGCCCTCGGTTATCCCGCCGCGATAAATCAACGCTACGGCGGCACGGGTGACGCGGCGCCGGAAGGGCAATTTCTGTGGGCGGGCTCTGTTAAGCCAGGTCAGTGGGGGCACGACGGCCTCGCTATTGGCTAAGATGCGCCCAGCATAGCACTCTGGCTGCTCTCACCACGCCAGGCCATGGGAGCGCCCCCAATCAGCGCGGACCGCCCTCCCCGAACGTCGATCCGGTACGATTTAGCTGTACACGGAGCAATAATAGGGTTATGTTCTGGCCCAGCTAAAAGATCGCGCTTGAATCACGTACTCCATTTCGTTGTTTACATTGTATAACTCGTCCTGCAGTTCTGAAGTCCAAGTCTCC
>NZ_LWEZ01000380.1:0-7239 GCF_001634945.1 Alcanivorax sp. HI0044 | reverse complement strand
TATCCGCCGGCAGCGGCGCTTCGAATTCACGATATTCGCCCGTGGCCGGGTGAATCAGCCCCAACTTGCGGGCATGCAGTGCCTGGCGGGGGAACTTGTGCAGCGCCTGACGCAGCGCTTCAGTGGCCCCGGCAGGCTGCTTGAGCCGACCACCATAGAGCGGATCCCCCACCAGCGGGTAGTTACGATGCGCCATGTGAACGCGAATCTGGTGGGTGCGGCCGGTTTCCAGCTGCACCTGAATGCGGGTATGAGCCCGGTAGCGATCCAGAACGCGGTAGTGAGTCACCGCATTCTTGCCGCCGGTTTTCACCACGGCCTGCTTCTTGCGGTCCACCGGGTGACGCCCCATGGGTGCGTCCACCTTGCCGCCGCCAGTCATCACGCCCACGGCAATCGCCTCGTATTGCCGGAACAGGCTCTTGTCCTGAAGTTGCGCCACCAGGCTCTGGTGGGCCTCCAGAGAGCGAGCCACCACCATCAACCCGGTGGTGTCACGGTCCAGCCGGTGCACAATTCCCGCGCGGGGCAGGCTGTTGAGCCGCTCGTCAAGATGCAGCAGACCGTTCAGCAGAGTACCATCTGCGTGCCCCGCAGCCGGGTGGACCACCAGCCCGGTGGGCTTGTTGATCACAATCAGGTCGTCATCCTGGTACACCACGTCCAGATCAATGGATTGGGGCTGATCATCCAGCTCAGGCTCAATTTCCACTTCCAGCGTCAGCGATTCATTACCGGTCAGCTTCTCTTTGGGCTTGGTCTTGGCACCGTTGACCGTCAGCACGCCATTCTTGATCCAGGTCTGCAGGCGAGACCGGGAAAAGCCGTCAAACAGCTCTGCCGCCACCTGGTCTACCCGCTGCCCGGCGTGCTCCGGCTTCACCTGTTCGGTGCGCTGAATTTTTTCGCCGCCAAGATGTCCCATATAAAAGGTTCCTCAACCTGTGCTTAAATACCGAATTCGCGAATTGTAACCCGTTCAACGAGGAAAGAATGCCACGACTTTTATGGCCACTACTGTGTGTACTGATTCTGGCCGGCTGCGCCGGCAACCCGGAGGATCGCCCGGAACTCACCGAGGCCGATCAATATCGGGAGGCCAGCGAGTCCATTGAATCGAAAAACTACCTGACGGCCATCGACCAGCTCAAGGAGCTGGAGGCGCGCTTTCCGTATGGGGACTATGCCGAACAGTCTGCGCTGGACCTGATCTACGCCCAGTACAAGTCCGTGGATTACCCGGCCACCGTGGTAGCGGCGCAACGCTTCATGCGCAACTATCCCGCGCATCCACGCATGGACTATGCCCTCTACATGCGCGGGCTGGCTAACTTCAACATGGAGAAAGGCCTGTTTGACAACATGGTCACGTCCGACCGCTCCAGCAAGGATATGGACGCCGCGAAAGACTCCTTCCGCGACTTCGAGCGGCTGGTTGCCCGCTTCCCGGACAGCGAGTACGCCCCCGACGCCCGCGCTCGCATGGTCCACATCCGCAACCAGCTGGCCCGTCAGGAGCTGCACGTGGCCCGTTACTACGCTCGCCGTGGCGCCATTGTTGCTTCCGTGAACCGGGCGCAGTATGTGGTCAAACACTACCAGCAGACCCCCGCTGTGGAAGAAGGCCTGGCCATTATGGTCAAGGGTTATCAACGGCTGGAGCTTCCTGAACAGGCAGAAAAAAGCCGCGCCGTACTGGCCCTGAACTGGCCGGAAAGCAGCTTCCTGGATGACGACAAACAGGTGGACCTGGCCTGGTGGCCGGATGAGGATGAAGGGCTGTTGAGCCTGCTGACGTTTGACCTTCTGTGAGCTTCTAGCTTCTAGCTTCTAGCTTCTAGCTTCTAGCTTCTAGCTAAAAAAGGGTGGCACCGACCATGATTCGGGCCACCCTTTTTTGATTTTGATCTTCCTTGCAGCTCGCAGCCAGGAGCTCGTAGCTGCTTTTAGTCTCCCGGCCGCCAACCGTTGGTAATCGGATACCGCCGGTCCTTGCCGAAGGCGCGGCGGCTGACGCGGGGGCCAACAGCGGCCTGGCGGCGTTTGTACTCATTACGATCGGTAAGTTTCACCACCCGGTAGACCGTCTCGCGGTCAAAACCGTCACGGATCACCGCTTCCGCGCTCATGTCCTGCTCCACGTAACGCTCCAGAATCGCATCCAGCTCGTCGTAATCGGGCAGCGAATCACTGTCCACCTGGTCCGGGGCCAGCTCGGCAGACGGCGGGCGGGTGATCACCCGGTCCGGAATGATTTCGGCGCCGGCCTGCTGATTGCGCCAGCGGCACAGATTGAACACGGAGGTTTTGAAGACGTCTTTCAATACCGAGAAGCCCCCGGCCATATCGCCATAGAGGGTGGCGTAGCCCACTGCCATTTCACTCTTGTTACCGGTGGTGAGCACCACCGAGCCGTTCTTGTTGGAAAGCGCCATCAACAACACCCCCCGACAACGGGCCTGGAGATTCTCTTCGGTGGTATCCCGGGCCGTGCCGGCAAACGACTCACTGAGGATATCCATAAAGCCATTGAACGCGGCCTCGATGGGCAACACACGATAATGGACACGCAAGGTGCGCGCCTGCTTTTCAGCATCTTCCAGGCTCATGGCAGAGGTATACTGGAACGGCATCATCACCGCCTCTACCCGTTCCGGGCCCAGGGCATCCACCGCCACCGCCAGCGTCAGGGCGGAATCAATACCACCGGACAGCCCCAATAACGCGCCTTTGAAACCGTTTTTGTTCACATAATCGCGGGTCGCCAACACCAGCGCCTGGTACATGCCCTCCTCCGGCCCGGGTAACGGCAACGCCTCGCCACACGGCTCGCAGTGCCCGCTCTGGCACTGCACATCCACGGGCACCAGTGCTTCGGAAAAGCTGGCCGCCTGCACGCAGCGCGCACCCTTGCTATCACAGACAAACGAGGCACCATCAAACACCAACTCATCCTGCCCACCAACCAGGTTGCAATACAGCACCGGCAATCCGGTTTCCCGGCTGCGGGCTTGTACCTGGGCAAAACGCTCCTCGGCCTTGTTGGTGCGGTAAGGGGAGGCATTCAAGTTCAGGATCAGGTCGGTACCCGCCTGCTGTAACTGGGCCGCCGGGCCATCGTGCCAGATGTCTTCACAAATGGTGATACCCAACGTCCAGCCATCGATATCAAAGGTGCAGGCATCGGTGCCCGGCTGGAAATAGCGTTTTTCGTCAAATACCCGGTAATTGGGCAAGTGCTGCTTGAAATACTCATGGCGAGGACCAGACTCCCCCGGGAACACCACTCCAGCCGCATTACGGCGGTGCCCGTTGCGTACCGCCGGATAGCCCAACACCACCGGCACCGAAATCGCCGCGCCAATGTCGGCCAGCGCCGCATCGACCCGGCTATTCAGGCTGGGCCGCAGCAACAGGTCTTCCGGCGGGTAACCGGTGAGCATCAGCTCCGGGAACAGCACAAGGTCCGCTCCCAGCAATCGGCGAGCTTCGTCTGCCGCGGCAATAACGCGCTGGGCATTCCCTTCGATATCGCCCACCAGCGCATTCTGCTGGGCCATAATAATTCGCATGATCAACCGGCCTTTCCTCAAGTGAGCGCTGATTGTACTCTTTAGAACCTGCTTGGGGTCTATACGCAGCCGCGCCGGCGGTATTTTTTTCGCCAGGTCGTGATTGCGATTGTGATGTGTAGTCATTCTACATAAGCAAGAGCAATCGCGGGCTGGCGGCAAAAGGGCCCCGGCCCTTCGGGTTGCCGCTGCAAATGGCGCCATGCTGTGTTGTAAACCTTGAACTTGACCCGTCAGGCCCTGCAGTTTACGCCTTGCCTGGCGCCATTTTCAGCGGCAACGCGGCTGCGTATAGACCCCAAGCAGGTTCTTAGCCGGCAATCGATGAATGCGCTAAAAACACAGAACGCCACAGCATCTGACAAAACACTAAACCGAGGGGAGCTCCATGGGCCTGATTCGCCTGATTATCATCGCCGCCCTGATCTATCTGGCCTGGCGGGTCATAAAACGATTACTGGCCCAGGCCCGGCCCACGGATTCCGGCAATGCCTCCGGCAACCCCCAGATCATGGTGAAATGCGCGCAATGCGGCGTGCATGTTCCCACCCCCGAAGCGTTCAGCCACAACGGGCTGCACTTCTGCAGCCAGGAGCATCAGCGGCAGTATCTGGAACACCATGACCGCTAGCCAGGGCTGGACACCGGCACGCATTTATAATGTGTACCGCATTGCCATTGCCTGTGTGCTGCTGTTGCTGCATTACGGGCCGGACAAGGCGCTGCTCGGCACCCATTTCCCTGCCCTTTTCGAGACCACGCTTTTTCTCTATCTGGGTCTGACGCTGGCCTCCGCCACGCTGGATAACCGCCGGTATCAGCGGGCCTTCCCTGCCTGGGCACAACCGGCGGCGTTAATCAGCGATCTGGGCATGCTGACGCTGGTGGTGCACTCCAATGGCGGGCTGGAGGGAGGTCTGGCAGTGCTTTTGCTGGTGACCGTTGCCGCCGGCAATATTCTGTTGCGCGGTCGACAGGGCTTTCTTATTGCAGCATTGGCAACCCTGTCCGCCATGTTCGAGCAATTCTATTTTTCCATCCATACACAGCTTTCGTCCCCGTTCGCCCTGACGGAATCCGGCCTGCTGGGCATTGCCTTTTTCATGGTGTCGCTGATCATCCAGCAAATTGCCCAGCGCCTGGAGCAAACAGAAAAGATCACCAGGCAGCAACAGGTTGCCATCGAGCGGCTGGAAGCACTGAACCAGCAGATTGTGCAGCGCATGCGCACGGGCATTCTGGTTTTCGACGACGCTTTTCATATCCTCATGTCCAACCAGTCTGCCAATAACCTGTTTGACAGCCCCATGCTCGGCAACACCCTGCCCGACTCCCTGACCAGCCGCTTCCAGCGCTGGCAGGACAACCCGCTACTGCCACTGAGCACGCTGCGCGTATCGGAGCAATCCCCGGTGCTAAGCCCCCGTTTTGCACAGCTGGATACCGGCCATGAAAACCTGACCCTGCTGTTTCTGGAAAACACGGCACAAGTCGCTCAGGAAGCCCAGCAGATGAACCTGGCATCCCTGGGGCGCCTGTCCGCCACCCTGGCCCATGAAATTCGCAACCCGCTCAGCGCCATCAACCATGCCACAGACCTATTGCTGGACGACGAACCCAGCCCGGAAGATCAACACCTGCTGCAGATCATCCGCAACCATGTGACCCGGGTTAACGGCATTATTCATGACGTCCTTGACCTATCACGCAGACCCAAGGGGCAAGCCGAACGCTTTACCTTGACGGCGCTGATTGAGGAAACGACCGCTCAATGGAAAATGAAAGACCCCGCAGCCAGCTTCAGCCTCCATTGCCAACCCGAGGTAGAAGTCCGCTTTGATCGTAATCAACTCATTCAGGTTCTGGACAATCTGATCGGCAATGCGCTACGCCATGGCGGCAGCCCCTGCACCGTCACACTGCGGTGCGGGCACCACGACCGTACCGGCCTGCCCTGGCTAAAAGTTCAGGATAATGGTCAAGGCATCAGCGAAGAAGCCATGAATTATCTCTTCGAGCCTTTTTACACCACCGCCAAAGACGGCAATGGTCTGGGCCTCTATCTATGCCGGGAACTCTGCCACGCCAACCAGGCCACACTGGACCTTGAGGAAACCCCGAAAGGCGCCAGCTTTGTGATAACCTTTGCCCACCCGCACCGACAATTTCAATAACAGAATCGCCTATGAGTGCAGATACCCCCCACGTACTGGTTGTTGACGACGAAGCTGACCTGCGCGAACTGCTGGTCATCACACTGGGTCGCATGAAACTTCAGGCCACCGCCGCAGATTCGCTGTCTGCCGCCAAGCAACAGCTCAAAGAGGCGCGTTACGACTTGTGCCTGACGGATATGAATCTGGGGGATGGCACAGGCCTGGAACTTCTCCAATTCATCTCACAACACTGCCCAACCATGCCCACCGCCGTCATCACTGCCTACGGCAGCATGGAAACCGCCACCGATGCGATGAAATATGGCGCCTATGATTTCATTGCCAAGCCAGTGGCATTGGACCGGTTACGGCAACTGATCGAAGACGGTCTGGGCATCAGCGAAGTCGAAGAGCACCATGAAGAAGAAGACAATCTGATTGGTGACGCACCCAGCATGGTGGCGCTGAAAGCCCAGGTTCGAAAGCTGGCCCGCAGCCAGGCGCCCATCTATATCAGCGGCGAGTCAGGCAGTGGTAAAGAACGTATTGCGCGGCTGATTCATACTCTCGGTCCGCGCCGGGAAAAACCGTTTGTGGCCGTCAACTGCGGCGCCATTCCGTCCGAACTGATGGAAAGTGAATTCTTCGGCCACCGCAAAGGCGCGTTCACCGGCGCCGTGGAAGACCGAAAGGGCCTGTTCCGTGAAGCCGACGGCGGCACCCTCTTCCTCGACGAAGTGGCCGACTTGCCACTACATATGCAGGTGAAGTTGCTACGTGCGATCCAGGAAAAATCGGTGCGGCCGGT
Organism: Alcanivorax sp. HI0044; assembly: GCF_001634945.1. Taxonomy (NCBI): domain Bacteria; kingdom Pseudomonadati; phylum Pseudomonadota; class Gammaproteobacteria; order Oceanospirillales; family Alcanivoracaceae; genus Alcanivorax; species Alcanivorax sp. HI0044. Next base: position 703 of record NZ_LWEZ01000380.1, on the reverse strand, counting down.
CGGTGAAGCCAAGGAATTCCAGGTCAACCTGCGCATACTCTGCGCCACCCACAAAAACCTGGAAGACGAAATGGAAGAGGGCCGCTTTCGTCAGGATCTCTTCTACCGGCTGAATGTTATCGAAGCACATGTACCGCCGCTGCGCGACCGACGTGAAGATATCCCCAAACTGGTTCAGCATATTCTCAACCGGCTCAGCCAAGCCTGGGACATCCCACCGCCCAGCGTCAGCTCTGACGCGGTGAACGCCATAGAAAATTACGCCTTTCCCGGCAATGTCAGGGAACTGGAAAATACGCTGGAGCGGGCGCTGACCCTGTGTGACGGCAACACCATTCTGCCAGAGCATCTGCGTCTGACATCCAACCGCCCCGCCCCAGCCACAACCCGCCATAACGCCCCGGCAGCAACAACGACATCACCAGTAAGGCCCGGCGAACAGCCTCTGGAGGATTTTCTTCAGGAAATCGAAAAGCAGGAAATACTCAAGGCCCTGGATGCCACCCACTGGAACCGCACCGCCGCCGCAAAAAAACTCGGCATGACCTTTCGCTCGTTGCGCTATCGGCTCAAAAAACTGGAACTGGACCGGGATGACGGCGAGGCAGAAGACAACGAATAAGGCTCGGGGTCAGTAAAGGGAGACTCACCACAAATAAGCTGCGCCAGCAATTCGGCACTGCCTGGCGCAGCTTATTTGTGG
>NZ_LWEZ01000379.1:0-1134 GCF_001634945.1 Alcanivorax sp. HI0044 | reverse complement strand
CTGGGCGGCGCCCCTGCGGTGGAAGGCCAGCAACTGAACGCCACCATCATTGCCCAGACTCGTCTGGAGGACGTGGATCAGTTCAAGAACATCCTGCTGAAAGTGAACCCCGACGGCTCTCAAGTCTTCCTGAAAGACGTGGCTCGAGTGGAACTGGCAGCACAAAACTACGACGTGCAGGGCCGCTACAACGGCCAGCCGGCCGCCGGCCTTGCCATCAACCTGGCCACCGGCGCCAATGCCCTGGACACCGCCGAGGCCCTGCGTGCCCGCCTGGACGAACTGCAACCCTACTTCCCCGACAAGATGGAAATGGTGTTCCCCTACGACACCACTCCCTTCGTGAGCATCTCCATTGAGGAAGTAGTGCACACCCTGTTCGAGGCCATCATCCTGGTCTTCCTGGTGATGTACCTGTTCCTGCAGAACTTCCGCGCCACCCTGATTCCCACCCTGGCGGTGCCGGTGGTATTGCTGGGCACCTTCGCTGTGTTAGCTGCCTTCGGCTTCTCCATCAACACCCTGACCATGTTCGGCATGGTGCTGGCCATTGGCCTGCTGGTAGATGACGCCATCGTGGTGGTGGAAAACGTGGAACGGGTGATGCACGAGGAAGGCCTCCCGCCCAAGGAGGCCACCCGCAAATCCATGGGCCAGATCACCGGCGCCCTGGTGGGTATTGCCCTGGTGCTCTCCGCCGTATTCGTTCCCATGGCCTTCTTCCCCGGGTCCACCGGCGCCATCTATCGCCAGTTTTCCATCACCATCGTGTCCGCCATGGTGTTGTCCGTACTGGTCGCCTTGATCCTCACCCCGGCGCTGTGTGCCACCATGCTCAAGGCCAAGGACAGCGAGCACCAGACCAATCACGGTTTCTTTGGCTGGTTCAACCGCACCTTCGACAAGAGCAGCCGCCGCTACCAGGGCAGCGTGGAGAAGATCCTCGGGCGCCGTGGCCGCTACCTGTTCATCTATGTGGTCATCGTCGGCGTGCTTGGTTTCAGCTTCATGCGGCTGCCGTCCAGCTTCCTGCCGGAAGAAGACCAGGGCATTCTGTTCACTCTGGTGACCCTGCCGGCCGGCTCCACCCAGGAGCAGACCGTCGATGTTCTCAAGAAGATGGAAAACTACTAT
>NZ_LWEZ01000378.1:0-1053 GCF_001634945.1 Alcanivorax sp. HI0044 | reverse complement strand
CCATGGGCGGCCGGGAAGTGGGGGGGCTGGCCAATCAGCTGGCGGTGCATCTGGATATCGACAACCCGGCGCACCACGCCGCCGTGGCGGACTTCTTGCAGGCGCCGGCGTTGGCCACGAAAAATGGTCTTACAGCGGTTGAGCTGTTCGAGGCAGTTTCCAGCGGCGAGGTGAAAGCCGTGTGGATCATGGCCACCAACCCGGTGGACTCCCTCCCGGAAGCGGACAAGGTCCGCCAGGCACTGATGGCCTGCGACACCGTGGTGGTGTCCGACTGCGTAGCCAGCGGTGACACGCTCGCCTGCGCGGATATTCGCTTGCCGGCGCTGGGCTGGGGCGAGAAATCCGGCATGGTCACCAACTCCGAGCGCTGCGTATCGCGCCAGCGGCCCTTTGTGCCTGCCCCGGGGCAAGCGAAAGCAGACTGGTGGATCATTACCGAAGTGGCGCAGCGCATGGGCTTTGCCGACGCCTTTCCCTACCAGCATGAGCACGACATTTTTGCCGAGTACTCGGCGCTCACCGCGGTGGCCGGCCAATTTGGCAAGCGGCTGGATTTGACCGGGGCTGCGGAGCTGAGCGCCGACCAATATGCCCAGTGGCAGCCACAGCAGTGGCCGCTTAACGGCGACCCTCGCTGCTATGCCGACGGCCAGTTTTCTACTCCCAGTGGCCGGGCCCGTTTTGTGAGCTGCGACAATCCGCCCGTGCGCCAGATCGGCGATGCCTTCCCGATTATTCTCAATAGCGGGCGGATTCGGGACCAGTGGCACACCATGACGCGCACCGGCCGTGCCGGGCGCCTGTTTGCCCACCTCAGCGAGCCCTTTGCGGCGTTGCATCCCCAGGATATAGAGCGTTACCGGCTGCAGGAGGGCGGCTTCGTGCGCCTGACCAGCCGTGTCGGTGATGCGTTGGTGCGGGTCACCCGCGATACCGGGCAGCGCCCCGGCACCGCGTTCATGCCCATGCACTGGACCGATCAGTTTTCTCGCCGCGCCCGGGTGGATGCCCTGGTGCCGGCACGTCTGGATCCGCATTCCGGCCAGCCGG
>NZ_LWEZ01000377.1:0-1210 GCF_001634945.1 Alcanivorax sp. HI0044 | reverse complement strand
ACAAGTTCGCTGCACAAGGTGCCGGATCAAATCGAGCCGACATTCTACTCAAAACCGAAACAGTTTGCCTGCCCCCTCTTTCAGATTTGGACGGTATTTGGGTATCACTTTCGTCAACACCCCGCCTCCCCCCAAGTCGCGCACCACAAGAAAGCGCTATCTCACTGAAATAAAAGAGGTATTTCTGCCAATCAAGATTTGTCGAGCGCAGTGTAATGTCTGCGTCCTGTGCGGACAACGCATGACGCTACAACCCCTCTGACAGATCGGCCAATCCCTGCAGATAGCACTGGTCGCACAGCGATACAGCGTCTAGACTGGCTCCATTCAAAACAATGACTTACCCGTAGGAGCGGGGCTTGAGCCGCGAATGGTTGGAGCCCACCCCGCCAAGACTGTTCGCGGCTCAAGCCCCGCTCCTACCGCAAAGAAAACGGGCAGACCCAATGAAACGAAGCGCTTTCTACCTTTCTGATGGCACCGGTATTACCGCGGAAACCCTTGGCCACAGCATGCTGAGCCAGTTCGGGGATATCGAATTTGTGCAGATCACCCTGCCCTTCGTGCAATCCGATGAGCAGACTCGCGAAGCCGTGGCCCGCATTAACAAGGCCGCAGAGGAGGATGGCGCCAAGCCGGTAGTCTTCTCGACACTGGTCAACACCGACCATCGCGCCATCCTGCATAGCTGTGACGCCCTGATTCTCGACCTGTTCGGCGCTTTTCTTCGTCCGCTGGAAGACGAGCTTGGGGTACGCTCCAATCACAAAATCAACCAGAGCCACGCCATCCGCGACGCCGAATCCTATCGAATCCGTATTAACGCTGTGCATTTTGCGCTGGATAACGATGATGGCGCCCGCACCCGGCACTACGACCAGGCCGATATTATCCTCATTGGCGTCTCCCGCTCCGGCAAGACCCCCACCTGCCNCTACCTGGCATTGCAGTTCGGGCTATTCACCGCCAACTACCCGCTCACCGAAGACGACTTCGACGACCTGCGCCTGCCCAAGGCCCTGATGGAGCACAAACACAAGCTCTTCGGCCTCACCATCGACGCCGACCGCCTCAGCGCCATCCGCAGCGAACGCAAAGCAGGCAGCAAGTACGCATCCCCGCGCCAATGCGACATGGAATTACGGGCCCTGGAAGCCATGTACAACAAGCACAACATTCCGTATCTGGACGCGACAGAGTTGTCGATTGA
>NZ_LWEZ01000376.1:0-1027 GCF_001634945.1 Alcanivorax sp. HI0044 | reverse complement strand
GGCCAATCTTGACGGACGTTTTGCCGGGCCCAACACCGACCGGGCCAAACGCCTTGCAGCCCGGGTAATGGATAATCTTTACCGCCAGCTCAGTATGCGCCGTTAGTCTTGCGCCACTGGGCAGGAGTGTCGCCCGCTTCGCGCTGAAACAACCGAATAAAATAGCTGACATTCTCGTATCCCACCTGGTGGGCAATCTGCTGCACAGACAGTGCCCCACTGATCAACAGCTTCTTGGCACGATCTATTCTGACTTTCTGAAGGTACAGGTGAGGCGCAAGTCCGGTAGCAAGGGTAAAGCGTCGCTTCAGGTTCCGCTCGCTGAACCCGAACCGGGAGGCGAGCTGCTCCAGTGACAACGACGCCTGCGGGTTGCTTTCAAGCCACTCCTGCACGGCAAGGATGGCCGCATCATCGTGGCGTCGGGTGCCGGGCAGAACCGGGCGCATCTGGATTGGGCTTGAGACCAGGAGGTGCGCGGCGCAGAGCTGGGCAAAGTGGTCTCCACGGTCATTGGCCAGCAGTGCCAACAGGGCATCGAAACTGCCATGCAACGAACTGGTGCTGTATAGCCAACGATCCTGAAGGTAGCTCTCTCTGGCCCGAAAGTGGCATTCCGTGTAGCGCTGCTGAAGCGTGGGGAGAAACGCCCAGTGGGTGTTGATACGCAAGCCGTTGACGAGTCCCGTGGCTGCCAGTGGGACAATGCCGGTGGATAGGGAAAGTACGGCACGTTGTGTCTCACAGTGCCGGGCAAGGTAGGCCGATGCCTCTTGCGAGGGTGCGAGAGTTTTCCCCAGTGCGGGACCTTCTATGGCTGGAAAAACCAGCCAGTCCGATGGAGCTGCTTTTTCCAGACAGGCATCCGTATGAATGGCATGACTACCTGCTGCGTGCAGCCGTTTGCCTGGTGCGTTTGCCAGCAGGCGAACCCGGTAGCCCGGTTGCAGCCCGGCCTGTTTTTCCAGCAGAGCCACAATCCGAAAGAAGTCGGTCACCGCGAACAAACTCATGGCCCAGCAGCCTG
>NZ_LWEZ01000375.1:0-908 GCF_001634945.1 Alcanivorax sp. HI0044 | reverse complement strand
CACAGCCGCCGTCGGCAGCAGCCGGCGCCCGGGCTGCATTCAACGTGAAATTGGACGCCAAACAGGTGCTGACCTCTGAGGGTATCGGCAGTAATGGCTGGGCCTTGGGGGCGGAGCGCAGTGAGTCCGCCAATAGCTTGCTTCTGGCCAATCCGCACTTTCCCTGGGATGGGGAACTGCGTTTTTTCCAGAATCATCTGACCATTCCCGGCGAGCTGGATATCACTGGCGCGACCCTGGTCGGGTTGCCGGCGGTGGTGATCGGTTTCAACGAGCATCTGGGCTGGACGCACACGGTATCCCAGTCAAAACGTTTTACCCTTTACCAGCTTGAGCTGGATGGCAGCGATCCCACCCGCTATCTGTTTGATGGCGAGAGCCGCGCCATGACCCAAAGGGAAGTAACCGTTCAGGTCAAGCAGCCGGATGGCAGCCTGGCGCCGTATTCCCAGCCGGTTTACTACAGCCACTTTGGGCCGATGGTGAACCTCGCTTCCCTGTCGCCCTCACTGGGGTGGAGCAGTGGTTCTGCGGTTACGTTCCGCGATGCCAATGCCGGTAATACCCGCATGCTGGACCAATGGTTGGCCATGGATAAAGCGACCAGCCGTGAAGAATTCTTTGCGGCATTTGAAGAGCACCAGGGCATTCCCTGGGTCAATACGCTGATGATCGACAAATCCGGCTCGGCCAGTTACATCGATGGCACCCAGGTACCGCAGTTGAGTGCCCAGGCGGAAGGCTACTGGCGCGCCGCATCGCAGAGCCCGCAGCTGGCACCCATCTGGCAGGATGGTGCAGGGAGCGTGCTGCTGCCCGGCAACAGCTCTGTGTATGAGTGGGTGGACAGTGGCGATACCCTGACCCCGGGGCTGGTGCCTTTCAGCAAGGCGCCACAAATGACCCGC
>NZ_LWEZ01000374.1:0-1358 GCF_001634945.1 Alcanivorax sp. HI0044 | reverse complement strand
AGTCTTTGATCCAGGCTCCGACATTTAACTCACCACTTCAAGAATACTGATCTGGTTATCGAGAGTGGCTTCTCTGCGTCTCATATCAACCATATAGCCACAAGCCATAATCACGATTGCGGTAAAAAAAAGAATTGGGGCTATACTCACTCCAACAAGTTCCACCGCATAATGAGAACTTATCATTGATAATAACAAAAGGGCTAATCCTGTTTTAACGGCTACCTCTTTCTGACGTTTTGAAAGATACCATGCCTCAAGAAGAGACAGTGCCACATCCAAATAAGAATAAGAAGAATCTCCGTGCTTTCTCTTTTCGTGGCGGACAGAAACAAAACCAACTTTTTTCACCATCCCGGGAAAAAGATCATCGATAGTCAGGATTCTCGACGTTATAGAGTTAACCAGCTGAAGGCCAAGGGGCCTGGTCATCATTCTGAATGAAGTGGACTGGTAATATAGCACCCCCATAAGTGCGCCAGGAATTCTCAATATCCGCCGAGCAATTCGTTTCATAAATTGATGTCCATTCGTACCTGTACCATAAACCAAGTCAAACCCGCCTTCTTTTAAGTGCTTAACCAGAACAGGAATTTCTTCAGGCGGGTGCTGCAAATCAGAGTCCATAGTAATAACAAAATCGCCACGACTATTCGCAATGCCACACAGGGTTGCCAAACCCTGCCCATGATTGGAAGCTAGACGAATAAGTTTCAATCTTTTACTTGGCATCTCCCCTTTCAATTGTTTCAAATCGAGCCAAACGTTATCGTCGGACCCATCATCAACAATAACCACTTCAATTTCTAATTCATATGGCATTGATACAGAAAAAAGACGGCCAAGCAGCTCCTTGATTGCTTGAGCATCATTATAAACCGGTACAACAACCGAAATCCTTTCTATATTTAGGCATTGCTGTCTTTCTCTCATGGCACTCACATAAGTTATGCTGCAACATGACACACTTAACGGCAAAAAATAAAATCCATATTGATTGATTCCGGCCTCCGGCTTCACCTTCTTAAATCGAAGACGCGCATTAGCTTTTCAATATAGAGTCGCAGTCTAAAATCAACAAAAGAGCGAGCATCTGAAGGCAACGCATCTAAAAAAATGCGGGCAAAAAAGTTCGCCTTGGCTAGACCAACTCCAAATATAGCAGCAGCTCTGACTCGGACATTAGGGCGACCGTATACTTTTTTGTAACCTAGTTCTTCGCCTGTTTTCCCTACGACATAGTCGGCAATTGCTATTTCCTCACGAGTCAAATGTGCCCCCCATTCCATTGGCTTATTGCTAATAGGAGGAAGAAGAATATTTTTGTGAAGCTTCCATGCATAGGAGTTGGTAAAATA
>NZ_LWEZ01000373.1:0-769 GCF_001634945.1 Alcanivorax sp. HI0044 | reverse complement strand
AGAATCGCTGGACTGAAACCACATTACCGCCGGGTCTTCCTCCGGGAGGAAAAAAAGGCGCTTGCGCGCATCCGGGTATTGGTGGGTAACACGGGCAAGCAACGCCTGCCCATCGATGGCATCTTGCGATGCCGCCTCGGTGGCCTGCGGCGTCTGCCAGTGGTGCAGCTCGTGATGGAACACATTGAGGGCGCCGGCAAAAAACGCCACAAACAGGGCCAGGCCACTGGCCATGCCCAGCCAGGCATGCAGGTCGATAAAACGTCGCAAACGGTCCGCCTTCATGCGCCACCTCCCTTCATGCGCCACCCCCATACAAGGCTGTGGTTTGCAGCGCCATCCAGGCCACCCCATTCATTACCAGCAACGCCACCAGTGGAAGCCAGGTACGCTCAGGCAGCGCCACCAGAACGACCAGCAGCATCCATAACAGGGTCACCCCCAACAACTGCAATACCAGCCATGACTGCCAGGGCACCGGTACCGCCGCCGCCACCAATCCCATCAGCATTACCGACAAGGGCAGGCTCAGCAAAAACGCCAAAAAAGCTCTCATCGATTGCCTCCCCGGCGCTGATAGCTATCGCGGTAATGGCTGACCAGCAGCGGCAGCAGCAAGGCTGGCAACGTGAACACCCACAACCCCACAAACAGGCCCACACTGACGCCCAGCTGTAGCGATAACAGCCACAGCCCCCCGGCCAGCATGGCCAAGGCGATTAAACGGCTAAAAACAGGAAGGGGTTGATCCAGCCAGCGTTGCTGGCGA
>NZ_LWEZ01000372.1:0-868 GCF_001634945.1 Alcanivorax sp. HI0044 | reverse complement strand
CACTTTCCCACATCAGCCACAGCGTTTTATCGCCATGGTGTTCGCGCCACTCAAAACGCAATTGGGCGTATTCGGTGGTGACTTTCATAAAGGGAATCATCAACTCGATGGCGTCCCCCAGCGTGGCGCTGGACATGCTGGCGTAGCCCAGTTCGCCCATGAAGCGCGGACGGATGCCTTCCCCCATATGCAGCCCAAATAGCGGATCTGCACTGCCAGCGATAGCCTGTTTCAGTAACTGGTTTTCGATGGCCATGGAAATCCGCGACTGTGGATCTTCCAGGTCGTCGTTGCTGATGCCGGACTCCACCAGTGCATAGCTCAGGTCAACGCCGGCGCGCAGAGCAGCATCCAGCAGGTATTCCAGCCAGAAAGGCGCGACGGTTTTGTGCTTCAGAGAGGCAGAAAGATTAGCGGACGGCATGGGCTCGCAGTTGTTGTTATCGGGTACAGAGCCACTTAGATAACGAGACGTAGCGTGGCAAGTCAACACTTGGCGTGTGGATAAGTGCGTATTGCTGGTTTATTGACCGTGTTGGCGAGCTTATGGCTCTAATGGGCTGGTGGCAGAAGTCAAAGCAGGAAAAGAGAGAGGAAGGAGTAATGTGCCGGGAGCGGCTGAGCCACTCCCGGGACATCGGGTCTTTATTTGGCTTCTTTAGCCAGTTTGTTGACCTTGCGGGTCAGCGAAGTCAGCTTCTTGTTCAGCGCTTCAACTTCGTCGCGGGTCGGCAGGCCCAGTGCGGCGGCAACTTTGCTGCGCACTTCGTCCAGCTGGGAGGGCTGGGCTTTGGTGGTTTTCTTCTGGGGCTTGCTGGCGGCTTTCTGGCGTTTTTCGCCGGCTTTCACCAGGTTCTGGAACAGCTCA
>NZ_LWEZ01000371.1:0-993 GCF_001634945.1 Alcanivorax sp. HI0044 | reverse complement strand
TGCCTGGAATACGTGATGGACAAGCTGGACATGATCCTGCTGATGAGCGTGAACCCGGGCTACGGCGGCCAGAAATTCATTCCTTCCACCCTGGACAAGACCCGCGTCGTGCGCCAGCTGATCGACGCCAGCGGCTACGATATCCGCCTGGAAGTGGATGGCGGCGTCTCCGAAAAGAACATCCGTGAAGTCGCCGCCGCCGGCGCCGACACCTTCGTGGCCGGCTCCGCCATCTTCGGCAAAGACGACTACGCCACCGTCATCCAGCAAATGCGCGACGAGCTGGCCCAGGCCTAACAGCGAACCCATTGTAGGAGCGCCACTTGAGGCGCGAACCTGAGCCAAAGCGAAGGATCGGTTGAATGCCCTCGCCAAAGCTCGGGATCGCGCCTCAAGTGGCGCTCCTGCATCAAGATGGTTCTTATGGAACCTTCCCGCCGCCCGGCTGCCTGACTCCTTAAGTCAGCCATCACTATCACGCCATGCCCCGCTATACCGCCATTCCTGTCCGGCTTCCCTGCCTGCTCCTGGTATTAACCAGCCTGGCAGCCTGCAGCCTGGTGCCCGCCGAACGGCAATCCCCACAACCTGAAATAGCGGAAACCCCGCAGGAGCTGCCGCCCCGGCAGACCCTGATCCTCGACAGCCTGCTCGCCCAGAAAGAAGACTGGCAGGGCGTGCCTTATCAATACGGTGGCCTCAGCACGCAAGGCGTGGACTGTTCTGGCTTCGTCTATCTCACCTTCCTTTCGCAGCTGAACATGAAAGTCCCCCGCACCACCTCCGCCCTGATGCAGGAAGGCGAGCCTGTGGCCCGCAACGAACTGGAAGTGGGGACCTGGTGTTCTTCAAAACCGGACCGGGCAATCGCCACGTGGGAATCTATATGGGTGGGGATGAATTTATGCATGCGTCGGTGAGTAGTGGCGTCATGCAGTCGTCGCTCAACAATCCCTATTGGAGTCAGCGGTATTGGAAGGCCAGGCGGCTGGT
>NZ_LWEZ01000370.1:0-833 GCF_001634945.1 Alcanivorax sp. HI0044 | reverse complement strand
AGGGTGGTGTGTTGCAGATCAAGGTGCGGAGCCCAGACAGTGCCTGGTTTATCGATCTATCCGCCTCGTCGCCCGGCATCGTCAGCGGCGAGAAGGACGCGGCGGCGGTGATCACGCTGGACGACAGCAAGCTTGCCGACCTGATTGCCGGCAAGGTGGCCTTGAGCACCTTGTACCAGAAGGGCGACATGCGCGTCGACGGTGACCTGGCGCTGGTGCGCAAACTTGAACAAATCCTGTAACGCCATAATTCGGAGAACAGAGAATGAAACGTAGAGTGAATGTGATCGGTGTCGGGATGACCAAGTTTGCCAAGCCCGGTGCCAGCGATGATTACCATGTGATGGCAAAAGCGGCTGGCCTCGCCGCAATGAAGGATGCCGGCATCCAGTACAGCGATGTTGAGCAGGCGTTCTGTGGTTATGTCTACGGCGATTCCACCTGTGGTCAGCGTGCCGTGTATGAACTGGGCTTGACCGGCATTCCCGTGGTCAATGTGAACAACAATTGTTCCACCGGTTCGTCGGCCCTGTTCCTGGCGCGCCAGGCCATCGAAGGCGGTTTGGCTGAATGTGTCATCGCCCTGGGTTTTGAAAAAATGGAGCGCGGCGCGCTTGGTGCTAAGTTCAATGATCGCGAGAACCCCATGAGCCAGCATGCGCAGGTGATGATGGATACGCAGGGCTTCAATCAGGCGCCGCCGGCGGCACAGATGTTCGGTGGCGCAGGGCGTGAATACCGCTGGAAGTACGGCACCAAACGGGAAACCTTCGGCAAGATTGCCGAGAAGGCGCGTCAGCATGCCGCCAACAATCCTTACGCACTGTTCAATC